>JBIKSW010000131.1:0-3377 GCA_044348415.1 Candidatus Nanopelagicales bacterium | reverse complement strand
ATGGCTCCCAAGAAACCAAGACCAAGAATTACCACAACCACACCCATAACCATCTGGATAGTTCGCTGGTATTCGAGAAGTAGTTGTCCGATGCCACCAAATAGTGCGCCATAGGAAATGAAAACGACTGAGAATCCCGAAACAAAAATTATTGATCCCCATACCGCGCGAGATCGTGAAACTGAAGTTCGTTGCGCAGTAGCTCTAGCGCCAGCAACTCCGGTTATGTATGACAGGTAGCCGGGAACAAGTGGAAGTACACAAGGGGAAAGAAATGAAACCAGGCCAGCAAGGAATGCCAGCGGGATCGCAAGAAGTAACGAACCAGAGGTAACGATTTCTACTATCTCGTTAACCGACATTACTTTTCACTTTCCAGAACTGCGGAAAGTACCACTCTTAACTCAGACTCAGTTGTTGGTCCAAGGATCCGAGCTGCAACTCGTCCTTGCGAATCCAAAATTATTGTGGATGGTGTTGCTGCTGGTCCCAAGTTTCCAAAAACTAAAGTCAGCTGTCCATCCTTATCCCGGATTGATGGATAAGAAACTTTGAATCTTTCGTTAAATGCTTTTGCGGCGGCAAGGCCGTCACGGGTATTCAGTCCAAGAAACTCAACACCTTGGTCTTTGAACTGCAGGTATGAATTTTCTAATTCACTGGCTTCAGACCTACATGGTCCGCACCAGGATGCCCAAAGATTTACAACTACGGGCTTACCTTGCCAGTCGGCAATGTCGAGTTGAGTGCCATCCAGAGTTTCGCCAGCCAGAGCGATTGCTTCACCGCGTTCTTCGGGTGAAACCAGAACAGTGCTGCCATCTCCAGAAATGTAACCGGTGTCAGAAGTGTTTGAAGTAGCGTTCGCGCCACACCCAGTCAGGAGTAAAACACATGCACCTGCAAAAACTAGAGCGGCAACTTTACGCACCGGCGATCTTGCTCGCTTTCCCCAAAAGGTCAGCGCTTGGCTCGGTGTACAAGACTGCAACCAATTCATCGTCATCAAAAGTTAATGAGGTTAATGAGGCCAAGCTGCATTGCCGCTTTCGAGGATCATGTGGGAAACGACGATCTTCGAAATCAAGTCGGCTAATCCAAATTGGAAGTTGGTGACTTACTAACACTGCTTCGTGCCCGCGAGCTGCATCTCTGGCATCTGCAACCGCTTGGCGCATCCGAGCCGCAACCACAACGTATGGCTCACCCCATGATGGTCGGATTGGATTGTAGAGATGTCGCCAAGCGCGAGGTTGTTTCAGAACACCGTCGCCAACCGAAACCCGCTCGCCTTCAAAAACGTTGTCTGCTTCAATCAAGTTTTCATCGGTGCCGATTGTTAAACCAAAAACGCCAGCAATCGGAGCAGCAGTTTGCTGCGCTCGTTCCAAAGGTGAAGCGATAACTGCAGTTACATCTCGTGATGCCAAGGCTTGCGCAGCCCGATTGGCCATTTCGTGACCTAATTCAGAAAGTCGATAACCAGGCAAGCGTCCATAAAGGACTTTGTCCGGGTTATGTACTTCACCGTGACGCAGTAAGTGAACTGTTGTCCGCATACTACTAATCAGATCACGTTGCGCGACGTCGTGCAGCCGAGCGCTTGCGAGATGGGCGCCAACCGACTGAGCCTGAGGTTTCAGCTTCGTCGCGAAGTGCGCCACCGTGGACCGCTAAAGCGTTAGCCAGAGCTGTGATGGTGGCATCTTCTGGAAGCACATCAACCCTTAAACCATGCTCTTGTGCAGTCTTAGCAGTAGCTGGACCGATACAAGCAATGATCGTTGTTGGGTGTGGCTTACCTGCAATTCCAACCAAGTTACGAACTGTGCTACTTGAGGTGAAAATCACAGCATCGAACCCACCACTCTTGATGGCTTCCCGAGTCTCAACAGCAGGAGGCGCAGCGCGAACGGTACGGAATGCTGTGACGTCTTCGACTTCCCAGCCAAGTGCAGTTAAGCCAGCAACCAAAGTGTCGGTTGCAATGTCAGCGCGTGGCAAGAAGATTCGATTAATCGGATCGTTGATTGAATCAAACTCTGGCCATTCCTCGAGCAGGCTGGCAGTTGTTTGCTCTTCTTCCGGAACCAAGTCTGGACGAACACCCATCGCGATCAACGCATTAACTGCATCTTCACCAATGGCAGCAATTTTGATTCCTGACAACGAGCGAGCATCTAGTCCATACTCTTCGAAGCGTTCCCGAATTGCGCGAACTGCATTAAGGCTTGTGAAAACTACCCATTCGAAACGTCCAGAAACTAGTCCGTGAATTGCGCGTTCCATCTGTTGTGGTGTGCGAGGTGGTTCAACAGACATAGTTGGAACTTCAAACGGAACTGCGCCAAATGAAATCATTTGCTCGCGTAGGTCTTCAGTTGAGTCTTTTGTGCGAGGCACAAGTACGCGCCAGCCGTGTAGTGGTCGGTTTTCAAACCAAGCGGTGCGATCGCCAACAGTTTCGCCAATGATGACGATTCCATTTCCACTTTGCTTAGCAAGCTTCACGGCGTTTGGTAGAGCTTCCAATGTCGAATGCAAAGAACGCTGTTCAACTGTTGCACCATCGCGAACGATTGCAACTGGTGTTGAACCTTCGCGTCCAGCTTTGATAAGTGCCTTGGAAACTTCGGTTACTCGATCGGCCGCATTGTGAACAACCAGTGTCACTAGCGGATCAACGTGTGCAGTCCAGTCAACAATTGGTGAGTCGGCATCGATGATGCGAACCTCACGAGTGCGACCACCAGTTAGTGAAACACCAACATGGGCGGCGACTGCGGTTAATGGCGAGACGCCTGCAGCAACTTCAAAGGCATGACCTGCCTTAGCAATTGCTGAAGTCTCCATAGCCAAACGACCATCAAGTACTGGGTCACCTGAAAGTAGACGAACTACCTGCAGGCCTTCCTTGCGAGCGTCAACCAAGACCTTGGTGCGGGCAGCTAATGAAAGCGGTGCACCGGCATTGTCCACGGCTACAAGTACTTGTCCTGAGGAAACTATCTCGGCAAGGCGAGTAATTTCTTCGTCAACAACTACGACGTCAGCTGCTTGAAGCAACCTATGTGCGCGAACTGTTAATAGATCTGGGTCACCGGGTCCGGCAACCACAAAAGACACTCCGACTGCGGCAGATACCTGCGAGCTAGCCATTTACACACCTACCTTGTTTGTGTACTTGCAGCTTTGGGAAGTCATTTGGGGAAGTCATTTGTTTATCCTGCATTTGCTTGAGTCAGCGCACTTTGAGATTTGCGCTGTTCGTGGAATGCAAGAATCTGTAGTTCGGTCGCAAGGTCTACGCGACGCACGTCAACGCCCGCTGGCACTTCGATTAGTACCGGGGCGAAATTCAAAATACTTGTTATGCC
>JBIKSW010000130.1:0-3384 GCA_044348415.1 Candidatus Nanopelagicales bacterium | reverse complement strand
GCCGCTTGATTTCTCGCGCTACTACGGAATGGAAGATGACCGCTTCGTCTTACGGTCATTGACTGACGAAATCATGTATCGAATTATGGATCTATCTGGTCAAGAGTACGTAGATAAATATGCTTCCCGATCGAAGCGACCTGAATAACATAGTGCGCGCAAGCCAATTAGTGGCTTAACTTGTTACCTTCAGGCTGACCGATCCCACTTAGTAACTCACTAAACCAAGCTTGCTCAGTATTAAATGGTTTTGCGCCTGCCACACGATCAAACTCACACGCCCGAATCATATTTGCCTGATCTTCATCCTGACCAACAAGCCCACTAATGCCGTCTAAAGCAGATCGCACAGCTACAACTGCACACTCTCTAATCAATGCCTGATCCTTTTTATTTGCTGGAGCAGAGCGCGAGTAGTAACCACTTTTTTGTACCAGAACTTTTTCTGCGCCAATCATGGGAGCGAACTGATCAGCAAACCAAGCGCCAGGATTAATTTTGTCGATCTTCACATGCCCGAATGGATCAACTGGTATTTCCTCACCGCGACTTTTCATCTCAGCAACAATTGAATCCACGCCAGCACCTTCGGAAAGGAAAATGTTTACGTTTCCAACTTCATTCATAACCGAGCTTAAGCGCTTTGCTTCGGCGGCTAAATCAATTTCTAATTCCGGAACGTAGACCGCATGTACTTCTCGATTCTGTCGAGCGACACCTAGTTCAGGGAGCCACTTCATCTCGTCGAGTAATCCACGGTAGGAGACAGCAGTTGCAGCTGTTAGCCAACCGCAATGCCGGCCCATAACTTCGTGCACGATCAACATCTTGGTATTTGAGCTGTACTCCGAAACAATGTTGCTGAAATGGTGAGCGCCTTCATCAGCGGCAGTCCAAGCACCAAGTGATTGTGCGATTGGGTAGACATCGTTATCGATTGTTTTTGGTAGACCAACAACGCCAAGACCGTAGTTATTCTTTGCTAAAAATGCGGCTAAGTCGGCGGCGGCAGTATTGGTATCGTCGCCACCAATCGTGTGAAGAACATCAACACCGTCCGCGATCAGCTGATCTGCAGCAACTTGCTGAGGGTCTTGCCCAGCAGCAACTAGCCCACGCTTTACGCAGTCATCGATATTGGTGAGTTTGACTCGGGAATTGCCAATCGGGCTGCCACCAAAGGCCTGTAGCAGATGTGCCTGCTTACGTATGTCAGGCGTGATAACGACAGAGTCTCCAAGCAGGAGCCCACGGTAACCATTGCGATAAGCAATGATTTCAACCTCTGGGGCCACTTTGGAGTATTCCTCAATTAGCGCACCAACAGCCGAAGATAGGCAAGGAGCGAGTCCGCCTGCGGTTAATAGTGCAACTCTTTTGATTGGCATATCGCAATTCTAGTCGCGAGTAACTTTTGCAATGGGATTTGCAGATTTAGTGAAGTGCCAGAATCGCCACTAATCTAGGGATGTGAGTGAGATTTCTTGGCCCAATCTGCCAGCAGCCCAGCAACCAACTTGGCCAACTGCTGAAGGACTAGCCCATGCCCAGCAGATTTTGGCTAGCTTGCCGCCATTGGTTTTCGCAGGTGAGTGCGATGAACTCAAATCCCGTTTGGCCGCAGCAACAAATGGTGACGCCTTTGTTCTGATGGGTGGCGATTGCGCAGAAACTTTCGTTGCCAATACTGCTGATTCAATTAGAGCACGCCTAAAGACCGTGCTTCAGATGGCGATTGTGCTGACCTATGGTGCATCGATGCCAGTGGTAAAGATTGGGCGCATTGCAGGTCAGTACGGCAAACCACGAAGTTCATCGGAAGAAACCATAGATGGAGTTAGTTTGCCGTCGTACCGTGGTGACGCTGTCAATGGACTTGAGTTCACAGCAGAATCTCGCCTGCCAGATCCAATGCGATTGGTTCAGACTTACCACGCAAGTGCCGCAACCTTGAATCTTGTTCGCGCATTCACTCAAGGTGGTTACGCAGATCTGCGCCAGGTTCATTCCTGGAATCAAGACTTTGTAAGTGAATCAACTCCAGGAAAGCGCTACGAAGAAATGGCAGAAGAAATTGATCGCGCCCTTTCATTTATGACTGCCTGCGGAGCTGACCCAGAAGAGTTTAAGCGAGCTGATTTTTACGCAAGTCACGAAGCGCTACTTCTTGATTACGAAAAGCCATTGACTCGAGTTGATTCCCGGACTGGAAATCTGTATGACGTATCTGGCCACTTTGTTTGGGTGGGCGAGAGAACTCGTGAACTTGATGGTGCTCACATTGATTTTGTTTCAAAGATCAAGAATCCAATTGGCGTGAAAATCGGACCAAAGACAACCGAGTCTGACATTTTGGGGTTACTTGAAAAGTTGAATCCAGAAAAGATTCCTGGTCGATTGATGTTCATTACTCGAATGGGTGCCGGAAACATCCGCAACGTACTGCCAAAGCTAGTTGCAGCTGTGCAAAAAACTGATCATCCAGTTTTGTGGGTTTGCGATCCTATGCATGGCAACACTACGGAAGCCGCGTCGGGCCACAAGACTCGATTACTTGATGACGTGATTGATGAAGTGCGCGGATTCTTTGAAGTACACAAGAGCGCAGGAACACATCCAGGCGGAATACACATTGAACTCACAGGAGATGATGTAACGGAATGCTTAGGAGGCATCGGGGGCGTTAGCGAAACTGATCTGCCATTCCGTTACGAAACAGCCTGCGATCCTCGATTAAATCGAATTCAAAGTTTGGATCTAGCATTCCAAGTTGCCGACATGCTTAGAGATCGAAAGTAATTCTCTTAAACAATTTCTAAGGTAATTACCGAACCCTTGGGTGATTTAGACCCTGAAGCTGGATTCTGTGAATAAACCTTATTCAAAATGGCAACTGTTAACTTATTGACAGTTTTAACTTGAAACCCAGCGCTCTGAAGTGTCGTTGTGGCTGTTGCAACATCCATACCAACTACATTCGGCACATCCACCAGAACTGGTCCCTTGCTAAGCACAACCTTTATGATCGTGCCCTTGGGGACAGTGGTGCCAGGAATCGGATCGGTGGTCAGAATTGTTCCAGCAGGACTGTCATCAAAATCTTCCCGAATAGTTTCGGTGGTAAGTCCAAGTGCACCCAATGCGGTCGTTGCATCCGTAATTAAGGTGCCGATGATTGGTGGAACTTCTACTGGAGCTGGCCCCTTTGAAACCAGCACGGTAACTGGGGTTTCTCGCTTAACTGAAGTGCCGCCTACTGGCTCGGTGCTAACAACTTTTCCGACGGGAATCAACTCATCAAAGACTTCATTTGTCCCAGAGATCACTAGCGTTAAGGCTTCGAGCGCCGACGTTGCGTCCTTAGGATCTTGTCCAGCAAGGTCA
>JBIKSW010000129.1:0-3412 GCA_044348415.1 Candidatus Nanopelagicales bacterium | reverse complement strand
AAAGTCCGCCTGTGCCGAACTAACTGCCTTAGGTGGGGGCACTGTTACTTATGTTCTCGCTGAAGTTAGTAGCAAGTCAGCTTGCGAGATGGTTGCCAAAACCGCAATCGAGCGCAACGGCGGCATCGACGTGCTTTGTGCAAACGCGGGAATTTTCCCAGATTCCAAATTAGCGACAATGTCTGAGGCTGACATGGACTTGGTTTTCGGAACAAACGTTAAAGGCACCATGCTTTCAGTTCAGGCTTGTCTACCTGCACTAGAAAAGTCAGGTCACGGTCGAATTGTTCTTACGTCATCGATCACCGGTCCAGTAACAGGTTTTCCAGGCTGGTCACACTACGGAGCAAGTAAGGCCGCACAACTTGGTTTCATGCGCACTGCCGCAATCGAATTAGCACCAAAGGGAATCACAGTTAATGCTGTACTACCAGGAAACATTGCAACCGAAGGTCTTGCCGACATGGGTCCTGAGTATCGCAAGGCAATGGAAGCTTCAGTTCCGCAAGGACGCTTAGGTGAAGTTGATGACATTGGAAACGCTGCGTTGTTTTTTGCAACAAAAGAAGCCGCTTACGTAACTGGGCAAGCCTTAGTGATTGATGGTGGTCAAATTCTTCCGGAATCACTTGCTGCCTTGGAAGCAATGTAACTGCTATCTAGTTACTGTTGAGTTGTGAGCGCAAACGAAGACTTAGGTCGCACCGCTGAAGAAGTTCGGCAACGAATTTTGGCGCAAATCAGCGCAGGTCAATTGCGAGCCGGGCAAAAGCTTGGGGCGGAACGAGACTTAGCCAGTGAATATCAAGTAAGTCGCTCAACTCTTCGAATTGCGCTTACTGCCCTTGAAGAGACTGGTGTAGTTCGCCGTTTACCTGGACGTGGTGGCGGGACTTTTGTCTCGCCGGAAAAAATCGACCGCGACCTTTCGCAAATTGTTGGCGTGCCATCACTTCTCAGAGGGCAAGGATTTACGGCTGGCACAAGATTGATTAGTGCATCCGTTATGCCGGCTGATGCCAAGACGCAGCAGGCACTTGGGTTGTCTGATGGTGAGCATATTTTTGATGTGGTACGAATCCGTCTTGCAGATAGCATTCCAATTTCGTTAGAACATGCAAGGTTTCCAGCAGAAATGTTTCCGGGACTGCTTGAACGCCCGCTGGGAAACTCACTTTATGAACTATTAAGTAAGCACTACGAGACAACGCCAGACGAAGCTGTTGAACAAATTGACTTAGTAAATGCAACTTTAGATGAGGCCAGAATCCTTGAAGTTCCACTCGGCGCACCACTGCTTGCCGTCACCCGAACGACTATGGATAGCAAGGGTCGAAAGATTGAGTACTCACATGATCTATTTCGCGGGGACCGAACTCGAATCACAGTTCGCACCAAAGGTCGTCCAGCCACACCTGATCATCCAGGCGAACGCGGCAGAACCGTTGAATTAAAGGACAACTAAGCAAGCAGGATCGTTCCAAGTACCGATGCAAGATTGGATACAATCTTCAGGTGGGCCCATTAGACGGAATAGTTGTTGCAGACTTCACTCGAGTTTTAGCTGGGCCATACGCGACTATGTTGCTGGGCGATATGGGTGCGACTGTTATAAAAGTTGAAAGACCAGAAGTTGGTGATGACACCCGCCATTGGGGTCCGCCATTTGATCCAGCCGGCCGGGCAACTTACTTCGAGGCCGTAAATCGAAACAAGACATCCGTTGCTATAGATATGACAAACCCAGCAGGTTTAACTGAGGCACAAGAACTCATTAAGCGCGCGGATATTGTCATCCATAACTTTCCACCGAGTAATAGTGAGAAATTCGGATTGGACTACGAGTCCGTAAAGAGTTTGAAGTCAGACGTTATCTATTGCTCCATAACTGGATTTGGTTCCGGCGCCGGCGCAGCAATGCCAGGTTATGACTTGCTGGTTCAGGCAATGGGTGGCCTGATGAGTGTCACTGGTCCAGGACCAGGTGAGCCAACAAAAGTTGGTGTTGCACTGGTAGATGTAATCACCGGAATGCATGCCACGATCGGTTTATTGGCTGCACTGAATCATCGCAATGCAACCGGTGAAGGCCAACAAATCGAAGTGAACCTTTTGTCATCGTTGCTATCTGCAATGGTGAATCAAGCTAGCTCATTTGTTTCTGGAGATGTCGTGCCAGGAATTCTTGGGAATGCTCATCCTTCGATTAGTCCTTATGAGGTTTACCAAACTTCTGATCGACCAATTGTTGTCGCGGTTGGGAATGACGGGCAGTTTGCAAAACTTTGCCAAGAACTTGGTATCCCAGAAGTTTCAACAGATGCAAAATTTGCAACGAACCCAGACCGAGTTGCTAATCGAGTTGAACTCAGTGAATTACTTGTTAAGCAATTCTTGCAACACGGCGCAGATCATTGGTGGAAGCTGCTATCGAACGCTGGTGTTCCATGCGGTCCAATCAATTCAATATCAGAAGCTTTTGCACTAGCTGAGTCTTTGGAGTTGAATCCAATCATCACAATTAATCAAGAAGGCGAAGAGCGCAAACAAGTCGCCAACCCGATTACGTTTTCGGCAACTCCGGTTCGTTATTCAGTAGCACCGCCAAGTTTGGATGAAGAATGAGTGACAACGTAACCGCGCAAGAAGGCGTGCTTCGCGAACTTCGAGTATTAATTGCATCTGGTCAGCTTGAACCAGGTCAGCAGGTTATTCAAGATTCACTGGCTGCAATTCTTGGTGTCAGCCGAGTTCCATTGCGGGAAGCATTAAAGGTTCTCGAGGGCGAGGGCCAAGTTACTTATCACCCGCATCGTGGATATTTTGTTGCCGATTTAAGTGTTGATGACTTGGTTGAGGTTTACCGAATTCGATCACTGCTCGAAGACGAAGCGATTCGAGTGGGCGTCCCGCTTCTGACAGATGAGGACATTGAGTATCTAGAAGATATTCTCAATGACGTTGAATCTGCTGCTAAATCTCAGGACGTCTCGGCAGTAACTGCTGCCAATCGCAGATTCCACTTTGCACTGTTTGAAGCTAGCAACATGCCTCGGCTCGTTCGCCTAATCAAGAATCAATGGAATGCAACAGATGCCTACCGAGGTGTTTACTTTGCAGCCCCAGCCAATCTTGCTCACATGAACCAAGAACACCGGACCATGATCCAGGCCCTGAAGGCTAGAGACGTTGAAAAGTCCATCGCACTACAGGCAGCCCACCGCGAAAACTCAGTGTCGGTTGTAAGTCAAGTAATTAAGAAACCTTAGCTATTCCTTGGTGGGGGATTTCCTTAATTTGCAAGGCTTTCGCTAGTCTTACTTTGTATGACCCCACAGGAATTAGCTGGCCACATCAAGGCTGCATTGCTTAGTGCAATTTCCAGCGGTCAATTGAATTTAACTCCTGAAGA
>JBIKSW010000128.1:0-3415 GCA_044348415.1 Candidatus Nanopelagicales bacterium | reverse complement strand
ACGCGCCACTTGTTTTCAAGGAAGCCAAGTTCATTCCTTATCTAAATGTCAGTGACACTGCGCGCGAAACCGGACTATGTATCACTTCAGCAAGTAAGTCGTGGAATCTTGCAGGCTTGAAGTGCGCACAAATTGTGGCTGACAATGCAGCGATCAATGATCGTTTGTTGCAGTTACCGATAGCTTCGCCATGGCGTTCGTCATTGCTTGGGGTTTGGGCCAGTATTGCGGCTTACAACCAAGGCGAGCCATGGCTAAAAGCAGTGCTTGGCAACATTGATGACAACCGACATTACCTGGCGAAGTTACTCAAGAAGCATCTGCCAAAAGCGAAGTACACCGTTCCAAACAGCACATACCTAGCGTGGATTGATTTGAGCGCATACGGGCAAGAAGATGTTGCCGCATTGCTACTGGATAAAGGCAGAGTTGCATTGAGTAACGGCACTGACTTTGGTGGTGTTGGAAAAGACTTCGTGCGATTGAATCTTGCGACAAGTAAAGAAATTCTTAAAGATGCAGTGCTTCGCATGGCAAGTGTGCTCGAGGATTAAATGTCACACCTTGGAATGATCACCGTTGTTGTCGATGATTACGACACAGCTATTGATTACTACACAACGGCTCTTGGATTTACTTTGGTTGAAGACACAAAAATGTCTGAGACTAAACGTTGGGTTGTTGTTGCTCCTGATGCAAATCAAGGCGCAGCATTACTACTAGCGCAAGCAGCATCTTCGGAACAAACATCTGCGATTGGAAATCAGTCTGGTGGTCGCGTGATGTTTTTCTTGTATACCGATAACTTTGATCGCGACTATGCCCGAATGGCCGAACATAACGTTGCATTTACCGAAGAGCCTCGTCACGAGGAATTCGGTAAGGTTGTGGTGTTCGCCGATAAGTATGGCAACAAGTGGGACTTCATCGAGCGCAAAGGCCAGTAGTAATGAATTCAGTGTTGGGTTACGAAATCAAAACTCCATGGGGACCGATCGCAACTTTTGTTGATGTAACTAAAGAGCCGGTGGTCATAGGCGCTGCCTTTAGCGACATTCCGAAGTTCTTGAAAAAGTCTGGACATAAGTTAAACATTGTTGAATTTAAATCTGATGCGAAACTTGCTGGCGTATCAAGCTTTGTGAAGTCTTGGATCGATGGCGATCTGGATGCCTTCAAATCTTTGAAAGTCCGTCAGCCCGGTGGTGAATTCACCCAAGATGTTTGGAAAGCGCTTCGCACCGTAAAAGGCGGGAAAGTGATTAGTTACGCAGACCTTGCGGCAAAAGCTGGTCGTCCCTTGGCTGTGCGCGCCGCTGGTACAGCAATGGCAACAAACTTAATTGCACCGATAGTGCCTTGTCACCGCGTAGTAAAAACTGGCGGCGCAATTGGTAACTATGGATTTGGCGTTGACCTAAAGGCAAAGCTTTTGGCACACGAGGGTGTTGACCTCTAGTCTGCGCGAAGTTGTTTACTCAGTAGGCTTTCAGGCATAACAAGGAGTAGGCATGGCAAAAACAAAAGGTTACGCAGCCCAAGTTGCAAACGGAAAAATTGAACCGTGGGAGTTTGAGCGACGCGAAGTCGGCGCAACTGACATTTCAATTGATATTGAATTTGCTGGTATCTGTCACTCTGATATTCATCAGGTTAAAGAAGAGTGGGGCGAAGCAATTTTCCCAATGGTTCCGGGACACGAAATCGTTGGCACAGTTGTAGCCGTTGGCTCAGATGTTAAGAAATTCAAAGTTGGTGACATCGCTGGTGTTGGTTGCTTTGTAGATTCTTGTGGCACCTGCGAATACTGCCTAGGTGGCAATGATCACTGGTGTCTCGATAACTCGGCATACACCTACAACGGCATGGAACGCGATGGCGTAACGCCGACTTACGGTGGCTACTCCAAGAACGTCGTCGTCAAAGCTGACTATGCATTGAACGTTCCAGCAAATCTAGATCGCGCTGGTGCGGCTCCACTTTTGTGTGCTGGCATTACAACTTTCTCTCCACTGCGTCACTGGAATGCTGGCCCTGGCAAAAAAGTTGCCGTTATGGGTCTAGGTGGACTTGGTCACATGGCGGTGAAGATTGCAGTTGCAATGGGCGCCGAAGTTACAGTTATGAGCCACAGCGAAGGCAAGCGCGAAGATGCACTTGCCATGGGCGCTGCAAACTTTGTGGTTACCACTGACAAAGCAGAGCTTAAGAAACTTGCAAACACTTTCGACATCATTATCAACACTGTTTCGGCCGAGATTGAAATTCATCGATACATCGGAACGCTTCGCCAGTGGGGTTCACTAGTTGTAGTTGGTGCGCCAGGAAAACCATATTCACTTGATGGCAGCGCGCTGATGGGAAGGCAATTAAGCCTTTCCGGTTCAGCCATCGGAAGCATTAAAGAAACCCAGGAAATGCTTGATTTCTGTGGCAAGCACAACATTGTGAGTGACATCGAAATCATTCCAGCCAGCGCAATTAATGAAGCCTACGAGCGAGTGCTGGCCAGTGATGTTCGCTACCGCTTCGTAATTGATACCGCAACGATCTAGGAAGTATTGAAATGGCTAAGCAACGCACAGTATTAGTAACCGGTGGTTCGCGTGGAATTGGCGCCAGCATTGCACAGCACTTTGCCGAGCAGGGTGATCGCATTGCAGTTCACTACAGTTCAAACGGTGATCTTGCTGCCGAAGTAATGGCATCGCTGCCAGGTTCTGGGCACATGACAACACAAGCAGACTTGCGTGATGCCGATGCAATCAAAGTTATGGTCGATTCAGTAGCTAAAGAATTTGGTCACATCGACATTTTGATCAACAATGCTGGTGTCTTCTTTGATCACCCAATTGAATCTTCAAGTTACGAAGTGTGGCAAAAAGCTTGGGCTGACACTTTAGGCGTTAACTTAACTGGCGCTGCAAATGTCACATGGTGCGCGCTGCAGCACATGCCACGTCATGGTGATTCCCGAATTGTTAACGTCGGTTCTCGCGGAGCATTCCGCGGGGAACCAGTCAGCCCCGCATACGGCGCGAGCAAAGCTGCGATTGTTGCTTTCGGACAATCGATTGCAAAAGCACTAGCTCCTGAAGGAATCGGCGTCACTACATTGGCGCCAGGCTTTGTTGATACCGAGATGGCTGCGGAATTACTTGATGGTCCAACTGGTGATGACATTCGCAATCAAAGTCCATTTGGTCGCGTTGCTGAGCCTGATGAATTAGCGCGAGCAATTTATTTCTTAGCTTCCAAAGATTCGCTTTGGGCCAGTGGCGCAGTTCTTGATTTCAACGGCGCTTCTTACTTGCGGATGTAAAGAAAAAGGAGCAAAGATGTCTGACGTTTCTGAGCGTTCTTGGGTAGCGCCGGTTGCAATTGCTGCGAGTCTAGCTTTACTCGTTGGCGTTGG
>JBIKSW010000127.1:0-3432 GCA_044348415.1 Candidatus Nanopelagicales bacterium | reverse complement strand
GTTGTCATAACCCCAGTTCGCACGACTCGGTGCCAAAGTATCTGGACCCAAGCGCTTAAAGGCATTGATTGTTGGATTAGTAAATGCAGTCAGCGCATTTGCGTGGCTCAGGATTCCAGCGATCATCTGGTTTGCGACTTCAGACAACTCTTCACCGTTATGCATTTGATTCTTACCCTTGGCGTCGACAACTGAGAAGTGCAAATGGAAGCCACTGCCTTCAGATTCAGCCCAAGGCTTTCCTAAGAAAGTTGCGTTGTAACCTCGACGCACTGCAATGTCCTTTATCGCAGTTTTAAACAAGAAAGTTCTGTCGGTAGATTCCAGCGCTTCACCATGCCAAAGATTGATTTCATATTGGGCTGGAGCAAATTCATGATTTCCGGCAAACACGCCAATATCCATTTGATCTAACATGCGCATCATATGTAAGAAGGTGCCATCCGGATCAACAATCGCACCCGTTGTATAAACCCGACCGGTTCGATGCAATGCACGAACCCATTTATCGTTTTCTTGCTTGGCTAAGTAGAACTCAAGTTCTGGTCCGATCACTGGTGTCAAACCTAGTTTTTCGTATTCTTTCAACACGCGTTGTAGCGCAGTGCGCGGTGCAACTGGATTGTCATCTCCGTTTGGCTCGAAGGCATCAACGATTGCGTAGGCAACACCTGGCTCCCATGGAAGTTTGCGGATGGTGTTTGGATCTATGCGACTAACAAAATCTGATAAGCCATCGGAAATACTCCCGTGACCATCCAGAACGCCACCACGAGTATTAGTTACCCAGACGCCTTGGCAAAAAGCTGGACCATGCGCCGCTGCCTTTTCCATTTGGCTAACCACTAGGTCCTTGGAACGCGGGATGCCCAGCACGTCTGCATAAACCAAACGCAAGATATCTATGTTTTCACTCTGTAGTTGAGCGCGAAGTGCAGATAGATCGAGCGACATGGTTCCTCCAAAAATCGTTAGGGTATGAACGATTTTTTTATTTTAATCGCTTGGGGAACTTTTTAGGGCAGAATGGTAGAAATTCTGACCGGGATATCTGGAAATGAGGAAGCCTTGCGAGTTCTCATAATTGCGCACGACCATGTCAGCCCGCCCGGCCCAGTTGCCGAGCGGTTTCGCCACCATGGCTTTGAAGTAGACGAGTTTTTAGTGGTTCCTGAAGCAGACTTCCCCGAACCAAATGTGGTGCGTGAGTTTCCTAATCTTGCTGACTACGACGTAATCGTTCCGATGGGCGCACCTTGGGGTGCTTGGGATGACGATCGCATTGGCAACTGGTTAGCCCCTGAACTGGAATTCATCACAAAGGCAATTGACCAAGATGTGCCTATCTTCGGTATTTGTTTTGGCGGTCAACTACTTGCTCGAGCCCTGGGAGGCAGCGTAGCTCCTGGACCCAAGCCTGAAATTGGCTGGACAGTTGTGCATACTGACCGTCCAGATTTAGTTTCTATTGGTCCGTGGTTTCAATTTCACTATGACCGGTGGCAGTTACCCGCAGCAGCAGCAGAGATTGCCAGGAACTCAGCAGCTAGTCAGGCCTTTACCTACCGTCGAAATCTTGGCGTGCAATTTCATCCCGAGTTAACTGCCGAAATGCTTTCCGGTTGGCTTAACAATGGCGGTCGCGATCTAGTAATCAAAGACGGACAGGATCCTGATGTGTTACTTGCACATACTGCTGCAGAACAATCAAATGCAAAAGAACGCACCAACCAATTAGTTGATGCGTTCCTGCGCGATATTGCTAAATTGATTTAACTACTTAAGCGTTACCTCGACTGGGAAACGCTTGATGCCATTTACGAAGTTACTGCGTAACCGTTCCACTTCACCAACTCGCTTTATGCCAGAAATTCTTGGTAGCAATTCTTCGAACATGATCTTGATCTCAAGTCGAGCTAAAGAATTACCCAAACACATGTGCGGTCCACCTCGACCAAATGTCATGTGCTCATTTGGATTTCGAGTTACATCCATGCGATATGGATCGACGAAAACTTCTGGATCACGATTTCCGGCAGCAAACCAGGTGACAACTTTGTCACCCTCTTTGATCGCTTGACCATTAATTTCGGTGTCCTTGGCGGCCGTACGACGGAAATGATAAACCGGGCTTGCCATGCGAAGCATTTCTTCTACACCCCATTCAATCAACTCTGGTCGTTCCTGCAGCAAAGCCATTTGATCGGGATTATCAATTAAGTAGTTCATGCTGTGACTAATTGTGTGACGAGTTGTTTCATTGCCAGCAACAATCAAAAGTAAGAAGTAAGCATGGAAATCCCGAGTCGAAAGTGGCAGTCCATCAATTGGTGTTTGATTGATCAGCGTGGAAACAATGTCTACGCCCTTGCCACCCAGTCTTTGCTTTGCCAATTCATCGCCGTACGCCCAAACTTCCAGGGCTGCAGGGGAACGAAATGGCAGCATTCGATATTTTTCAGATTCAGGTGAATCCAGCAAAACGTCTGCATGTTCTGGGTCAGTATTTCCAACCATTCGGTTTCCCCAGGCAATCAACTGATCGATATCAGTATCGGGAACATCCATAAGTCGAGCTAAAACCCGAATTGGGAAATCTGCGGCAACTTCCTTAACGAAATCAAAAGATCCCTTTGCGAAAGCGTCATCAAGGGTGCTTGCAGTCAATCCCCGAAGGAAGGTCTCATATCCAGCCACCGCTTTTGGTGTGAATGAATCTTGCATCAACTTGCGCAGCGCACGGTGGCGAATGCCGTCAGTCTCGATCATTGACTTACGAGCTTCCATCTGCTCTTCATCGAGTTCTTCCAGGTTTACGGTTCCTTTTTCACTTGAATAGGTTTCGGTGTCGCGAAGCACGCGAACAATATCGTGGTAGCGAGTTAGCGACCAAAATCCTGAGTTCGGAGCTGGTTCTTCACTCCAGTGCACAGGATTGTTAGCACGTAACTCGTCAAAAGTTTGCCATGGAATTTGTGCTTCAAATAAATCTAAGTTTGCCAAGCTGACATCTGTAGCGGCTGACATTAACTCACCTCACACCAAGTTGGATTAATCGTTCGGGTACGAACAGTTTTAAGATACCTGATTCTTACCCATCCTGTGATCATTTTCAAGAAAGCCGATAAACTTGCCTTACGTTCTAGACAATTGAGGGTCCATGGCTGGTCAGCACACGTTAGACGAAACTGAACGCCAAGTTCAAGCCCGTCTCGGCGATCTGAAAATCGATTTCGAGGCTATGGCTGTTACCTCTAACCTTTTCCGCGCTGCAAATGCAGTTCGCAATTATTTAGAGCGAACTGTGCTGGCTGAGCACGATTTGTCTTGGACCGCATTTGTTGTCCTATGGGTCGTCTGGATTTGGGAACCGGTTGAATCCCGAGTCATCGCCGAAGAGGGTGGATTTTCCAAAGCTACTTTGACTGGTGT
>JBIKSW010000126.1:0-3437 GCA_044348415.1 Candidatus Nanopelagicales bacterium | reverse complement strand
GATCTCGCGCGACGTGATTGCTCTTCATCTAACTTCTGAATTTTGCCAACATATTGAAGTGGCAGGCGAGCGCGACCAACTCGAAAATTTAGTTCATCAACCTGTATCAGTGGCGTATTAACGATTAAACCGATGGTGACAAGAATGGTGGCGGCAATGCCAACAATTAACCCCAGATCCATTCCATAGGCACGACCATAAGCAATTCCCAGCGACGTAGTCATTATGAATGCGAAAGTCCACTGACCAACAGAAGGCCAAAGCCGTTCTTGATAAGTCGGACTCTTGCCGTCAACGCCTTCGGTAGTCATTTAACAACTCACTTCGCGGGTTACAGGTCACTGCATCAAGAGTGACTTATTGGAAACGATACTCTAAAGAACATGGAACGAATTGGTCGCGAGATTCACCCGCTGAGTATTCCAAGTGATGCCGTGACTCCAGAGCGTCACCCAGATGCACCAAAACCAGGCGAAGCGATCGCTAGTCATTACCGCAATTGTTTTGGATGTGGCATAGATCATCCCACTGGTTTGCACATGAAAATTGAAGCCGGCGAAGGAATGACAACTCGCGCAGTCTTTGAAGTAACTCAGCATCACCAAGGTGCGCCAGGTATTGCACATGGTGGAATTTTGTCGCTGGCCTTTGACGAATCTTTAGGTGCAACAAATTGGTTGGTTAGAGCGCCGGCAGTTACTGCTCATTTAGAAGTTTCTTATCGCTTGCCAGTACCAGTAGGAACCTTGGTTTACATCGAGGCAACTATGCAGGCAGTTAGTGGACGCAAAATTTGGTCAACTGCGGAAGGCAGATTGAATTCTCCAGATGGGCCACTTGCAGTAGAAGCGGGATCGCTTTACATGCAAGTTCCAGTGGAACATTTCATAAAACATGGGCGACAAGAAGATCTTGCTAAGGCTGCCAGCGATGAAAATGCGCTCAACTATGTCAAGAAGTTAGACATCGCGCCATGAGTCAAATCAAAATCGAATTCAAGTTACTCCACGAATTAGCGCAAGCTCCAAAGTATGCACACGATGGTGATGCCGGTGCGGACTTAGTTTGTATTGAAGATGTCTCGCTTATGCCGGGGGAGCGTCGACTGGTGCCAACTGGTGTTGCGATTGCTTTACCAGCGGGTTACGTCGGACTAGTTCATCCTCGATCAGGTTTAGCTAACAAGCACGGCATCGGCATCGTTAATACGCCAGGCACAATCGATTCTGGATATCGCGGGGAATTAAAGATCTGTTTGATTAATTTGGATCCAAGCGAAACCGTTTCATTGCCAGCCGGAAGTCGGATTGCTCAATTGGTTATTCAAGAAGTCACAACCGCGCAGTTTGTTGAAGTGCAGGATCTTGATGACACTGAACGAAGCGACCAAGGTTTTGGATCAACGGGCATCTCGTCATGACTCGAGCAAGATCATGAATCAGGGACCGTTTGAGTTAAGTGCTGAAATCGACACAAGTTCCATGCTTGATCTAGGTGCAGTTTTTTTGCCAAACATTCCTGGGCTAGAAGTGCATTTGGATTTAGATCCCCGATCAGGTTTAGGCAAATCAGTTTCACTGCATTTAAATATGACAATTGCTGAGGTGCAGATTTTTGCGGCAGCAAGTAACGAAGATCTTTGGGCTGGAATGCGCGATGCGATCACATCAGGCTTACGTGAACAAAAAGTTGAATGCACTGTTGAAATGGGTCGCTTCGGAACCGAGATTCATGCAGTCATGCCAACTGTTGATCTAGACGGTAATGCGCACGTACAACCAGTTAGGTTCGTAGGAGCACGTGGTACCCGCTGGCTCGTTCGCGCTGTTATCAGCGGAGATGGGGCTTTGCCTGGGACACCTCACAGTAGTGAATCAGGACCAGACATAGATGAAGTCATTTCTAAGTTAGTAATCAATCGCGGTGATGAGCCATTACCGCCGGGAGAGCGACTTGCTTTGCGCAGTCCAAGCAAACAATCTGAAGAGTCCGTGCAACCTAGTTCCGACTTCAACAATTCAAGATTTAATAACTTTCACATCCAGCTTTAAGTGCAGATGAGTTGTTTTCGAAGTTAACTGGTTACAGTTATAACGTGAGCAACGCCAATTCAGATCCAATCAAGGACTTAGATCCTGCAAATGAAGACGTAGT
Source organism: Candidatus Nanopelagicales bacterium (assembly GCA_044348415.1). Classification (GTDB taxonomy): domain Bacteria; phylum Actinomycetota; class Actinomycetes; order S36-B12; family UBA5976; genus UBA5976. The sequence continues at coordinate 1,283 of JBIKSW010000126.1, read as the reverse complement.
TTCTGAAATCAAAGACGATTCAGCTCTGCTTGCATCCGCTTTAGGCGGATGGTCAGGCATAGTCGATTCTGGTCTGCCGTTTGTCGTGTTCACAATTGCTTACTTGGTTACTGATCGAGACTTAGAAACTACGCTTTACGCAGCTGTTGGAACAGCAGCAGTATTGGCATTGTTACGTTTAGTTCGTCGGCAATCGTTACAGCAAGTGTTCTCTGGTTTGATTGGCATCGGTATCGCGGCATTCTTGGCACAGCGAACTGGCAATGCAGATAACTTCTTCTTACCTGGAATCATTACTAACGCGGTGTACGCCAGCGTTTGCATAATTAGTATTGCCGTGCACAAACCTTTGCTTGGCTATGTGATCGAAGCAATGCGCGGACGCGATATGTCTTGGGTTAAAGACCCAGTCGCACATCGGTTATTCAGCACGATCACTTGGTTGTGGGCCTTAATATTTGGTGTTCGAGTTGCGATTATGTTTCCGCTGTATTTATTAGGGCAGACAGCAGCACTTGGCACACTCAAAGTCCTTCTGGGTTATCCACTTTTTGCGCTGGGAATTTTCGTGACTTTCCGATTACTTGCTAAATCAAAGAAAGAAATCAGCAGTGACTGAACCTGATGTAGTAAAAATTGGCGACGTAGTTGACTTAGAAATCGACAAGGTAGCTAATGGCGGTTTCTGCATTGCTCGATACAACGGCCAAGTGGTATTTGTTCGGCATGCAATTCCAGGTGAATCCGTCAAAGCTGAGATAACCGACATTAGCAAGAAGTTTTTACGTGCCGATGTAGTTGAAGTAGTTAGCGGAAGTCAGCATCGTGTTGCTGCACCTTGTACATATGCTGGCGTTTGTGGTGGCTGCGATTGGCAGCACGTCAGCATTGTGCATCAACGAAGTTTAAAGAGTGAAGTGGTTCGCGAACAGCTTTCCCATTTAGGTGGAATCACTCACGTGAACGGTAAGCCACTTGCAGAATTTGAAGTGATTGCACTTAGTCCTAACGAAGACGGTCTGCGCTGGCGTACACGAAATCGATACGCCCGAATCGGAGACGTTTCAATTGGCATGAAGATGCCGCGTTCGCACACAGTGATTGAAATTGATGATTGTTTAATTGCCGTTGAAGGCTCAGTACAACTTGCCCAAGGGAAAGTTCACCTTGGCCGTGGCGATATCAGCACGGCACAAAGTTCAACTGGTCAGCATGTAGTTGTTGATCAGCGCGGTGGACCTTGGCTTGATGAAACCGTTGGAGATCGCAGCTGGCGAATTCAT
>JBIKSW010000125.1:0-3461 GCA_044348415.1 Candidatus Nanopelagicales bacterium | reverse complement strand
TCCGGGGTCAAGACGGGGATTGCAGATGCAATCACCCCAACTTGGGATGAACTGCCAGGGCAAGAGTGTCAGCCAGAGCAGTTAGCTCGAATCAACCAAGTAGTAAGTGCTTTTAACCTCTAGTTTTTCTTATTTTTAGGCACTTTTCTAAAGACTGGAAACTTGTCTGCCGCTAGCCTTATGCTGTTCGAACAAATGTTCGAAAGGCTTGTTATGTCCCGCAACTACGGCGCCAGCTCCAAATCTCTGGCTTACGTAAGCACCAATGCTGATGGTGCCCCGAATTGGTTTAGTTGGCGTGGCCGCAGGTATGTAGTGCTGGCAATTTTGTTCAGCTGGCTTGAAGCCGCTCCGTGGTGGCGCACCCGCCAAAGCCGAGAGTGGCAAGTCTGGCGCATTGAAGCAGCCGATCAGGCAATGCAAAACAACTCAGGCGCCCGTGACATGGACACGCCCAATTCAGGTGTGTATGACATCGCAACTAGCGATCAGCGATGGTTCATCCGTCGCGTAATGGATTGATTAATAGGAGGAAACATGACTGCTCAAACCACAGACGAAGTTCAAGTAACTGTAGCCAGTATTGATTTACTTGGTGGCGCATTGCGTAGCTTAGATGCAGCAATCACATCATCGCGCGCAGGTGAAAAATACGTTGCGGCGCATCTTGCTGCGTTGCGCGCTGCCGCAGCTTTACTTGCGGCTTACGCCAGACCGAACAGCCGCAGACCTACAAGTGTGTGGACTTTAGTAATTAAAGTTGCACCAGAGTTCACTGAGTGGGCGCAGTATTTCGCAGCCGGTGCAGGTAAACGCGCTGCTGCTGAAGTTGGCCTTGGTGGCGCAGTAACACCGCGCGAAGCAGATGATTTAGTTCGTGATGCGCACGAATTTATTGATTTAGTTTCTGAAAAACTTGGCGTATCAAGGCAGCTGACTTTGCCAACTAACGTAGCTGCGCAAGCCGTGATTCCAAATAACGTAATCCCAATAAAGCGTCGTACTGCCGCGACCGCTAAGTAGGTTGCAAAGCACGTTATGACTCAAGACTTTATTCATCTGCATGTGGCATCGGCATTATCAATGCGCTATGGCACAAGCACGCCACAAGACTTGGTGGTTCGCGCAGCTGAATTTGGCCAAACTGCAATTGCTTTAACAGATCGAGAAACTGTAGCTGGCGCAGTTAGTTTTATCCATGCCTGTGCGAGTGCAGATATATCACCAATCCTTGGTGTCGACATTGCACTGGAAACTCCACAGCCTTACTTGCCAACTCCCGCACATGGAGGAAAGTGGGTTAAGCCAGAACGGCCGCGAGTAACTCTGTTAGCGCACGACAAACTCAGTTGGGCTGGATTATGCGCCGTTATTTCACAGGCCCATAAAGACTCTCGCGAAGACCCAGAAATTAATCGCCAGGAGTTATTAGAACTTGCTGGCGAACATGGATTAATTGCGTTACTTGGACCCAGGTCTGACATTGGTTACAACATCCTTAACCGCAGACCAGATCGCGCTTTAGATCATTTGCGAACTTGGCAAGACCATGGCGTACGGACTTACTTAGAAATTGCCACTCACTATCAAAGTCCAGATGGCTCAAATCTTTCTGATACTTTTGCAGCCCGCATGTTGCAGTGGGCGATAGTGCACAGAACTCAAGCAGTTCTAACAAACATTGTTAGGTATCGCGATCCTAAGGATTCTCGGATTGCTGATGTGCTTGATGCCTCGCGTAGGCAAATTGCATTGTCGACTCAGGCCAATGGCGCTACAACTAGCCAAGCATTCCTAGCTTCAACTCAACACATGAGCGCTATTGCCCAGCGAGTTTCAAGTTTGGTTGGTGACCCTCGTGACATTGGACAAGCATTGCTGCGACAAACCGTAGCTCTTGGTCAAGAATGCGTAATCGATCCAGAAGCAGACCTAGGAATGAATCAGGTTTATGTGCCTGAGTTATCTAAGTTATTGCCAGGTGAAACTCGCAGCGCTGACAGTATTTTGCAAGAACGCTGCGAAGTGAGCTTTAGTAACTATCTAACTGACAATGCAGTTACTCGAAGTGAAGATCGCCGAGCCACTCGAGAGCGCTTGGACTCTGAGCTGTCAGTAATTAAACAAATGGGTTTGGCTGGATATGTTTTAACAGTCGCTCAGGTTGTTGACATGATTCGAGAAATGAAAGTCCGGGTTGCTGCCCGAGGATCAGGTGCTGGAAGTTTTATTAATCACTTATTGGGAATCTCTGGCGTAGATCCAATCAAACACAACCTTTTAATGGAGCGATTTATCTCCACACTTCGCCCTGGGTTACCAGACATAGATATAGACGTGGAGTCAGATCGCCGAATCGAAATTTACCAAGCAGTCTTTGATCGCTTTGGGGATCAGCGAACAACCTGTGTTTCGATGCGCGAAACTTATCGAGTTCGACATGCAATTCGCGATGTTGGCGCAGCCATGGGAATGCCGCCAGGCGAAATAAATACTTTTGCTAAATCTTTCCCACACATCCGAGCTCGTCACATCCGGAGCGCTTTAGCCGAATTGCCAGAACTGCGCCGCAGTGGCATTGGCGTACGAGCAGCCCGTGGAGATTTAGATAAATTTTTAGATTTAGTCGAAGGGTTAGATGGACTACCTAGACACACCGCACTTCACCCATGTGGAATCGTGCTTTCCGATTTATCACTACTGAAACGCACTCCAGTTCAGCCAAGCGCTCAAGAGTTTCCAATGTCGCAGTTCGATAAAGATGACGTTGAACATATGGGACTGCTCAAGCTTGATGTGCTCGGAGTTCGAATGCAGTCAGCTTTGGCTTATGCCATCGAACAGGTTTATCAAGTTCAAGGACCTGATGCTTATGGCGCAGATTCAACCGGAAAGATAAATCTGGAATCTGTACCCCGTGATGATCCAAAAACATTCGAGTTAATTCAAAGCACTAAAACTTTGGGGTGCTTTCAAATTGAATCTCCTGGTCAGCGAGAGTTGATTGGAAAGTTTGCCCCAGTTTCATTCGGTGATCTGATTACCGATATCTCACTGTTTCGTCCTGGTCCAGTGAAAAGCGACATGATCACACCATTTCTGCGAGCTCGGCAAGGCTGGGGCATGACTGACTATATGCATCCAGACTTAAAAGAAATTCTTACTGAAACTAGTGGTGTCGTGGTTTTCCACGAACAGGTAATGCGAATTGTTTCAGTTACTACGGGCTGCTCACTCGAAGCTGCAGATCTAATCCGACGACGCATGGGGGATTACGAAGAACTCGACGAAATTCGGGAATGGTTTTATAAGTCATTGAAAAGCCGCAATTACGAACTCTCGGTAATTGAACAAATCTGGGATGTACTGCGCTCTTTTGCTTCCTTTGGATTCTGCAAAGCACATGCCGCTGCTTTTGCATTACCTACCTACCAATCAGCTTGGTTTAAGACGCATCACCC
>JBIKSW010000124.1:0-3468 GCA_044348415.1 Candidatus Nanopelagicales bacterium | reverse complement strand
TGTTCGGTGAACCACTTAAGTAACTGACTTACACACATGTGAACAACTTGTGTAGGAACAATAAATGTGACCTAGATCACACATTGAATCTAACCGATTCTTGGGGCCAAAATCCTGGTCACGGCAGAACTCAAACCAGCAGCGATGCTGTCTCTAGTTTCAGCCTGCGACAGCAACGAGCTGTCATGAGGACTGGTGGCATAACCTAATTCAACTTTTATGCTCGGCATTCGAGTTAGCCGAAGCAGATCCCAGGTTTTTGCGTGTGACTTTGAATCTGTGAGTTGGGATCGAGAACTGATCTCTTCTTGAACTATCTCGGCCAATCGCATACCGGTTGCTGAGCGCGAGTATTCGTGGCCAAAGTAATAAGAGGCAACACCTTGAGCTAGTGGATTACTGTGCCGATCAAGGCCCAGACCAATAATTAAGTCCACATTGCTTTCATTTGCGAGCTTTGCCCGAGTGCGCTCACCATCGACTCGACCAGATTTTGGCCGGGTAAGCAAAACAAGGGTGCCCATTGCGCCTAACCGACCTTCGAGGCGAGAAGCGATGTCCCAGCAAACGTCGGCATGAGTCATGTCGCTGCCAACTAGTTTTTCATCAAGGTCGCTTGGATCTAACAAAATCGAGCAGGTTTCAACAGTTCTGGTTTTGCCAAAGTTTGCCACGGTGGAAAGTTCGCGCAAATGCTCTTGACTACCACCAGCAATAGTGCGAGCTAATCTTTGAAACGCGCGAAAGAATGCTGGTCCACATATTCCGTCAACATCTAAACCAACATTGCGTTGGAACTCACGAACCGCTGCATCGGTACTTTTAGCAAAGATGCCATCGACTCGATCTAGAGCAAAACCTAACTCAATTAATCGCTGTTGTAATTGCGCAACATCTTCACCGTGAATAACGTGACCTGGTGTGAAACTTAAAACTCGATCACCGATTTTCCACCGCGCTTCATCAAGCCGACGAAACGTTTGTGGTCCTACTAATCCATCAACCGTTAAGCCACGAGTCTGCTGGAAATAACGCAGCGCAGCTAGCAAGATGTCATCAAAAACATCTGCTGCTGCGCTGGCGTTTGAACTTAAAAGACCAAGACGAACTAACCGATCACGAACCTCTGTTACTGCCGGCCCTTGATCGCCGCGTCGCAGGATCGTTACTGTCATTAGTTACTTAAATGAACTCAGCAAGATCTGAAAGCAATGCAGCCTTTGGCTTTGCACCAATAATCTGCTTAACAATTTCACCGTTCTGGTAAACGTTCATTGTCGGAATCGAAGTCACACCGTAGTTAGCTGCAGTGGCTGGATTCTCGTCAACGTTTAATTTCAAAATTGTGATCTTGTCACCATGTGCGGCAGCAATCTCTTCCAAGATTGGACCAATCATTTTGCATGGGCCACACCATTCAGCCCAAAAATCAACCAGTACTGGTTTGTCACTCTTCAATACATCGTCAGCAAACGATGCATCTGTTACGGCTGCAGTTGCGCCCATTATTACTCCTATTGTTACTAGTGAATCAAGCATAAGTGGTTAGCGATTAACCCCTTGGTTTATTGACTTAGTTGTGAATTATTTGCTGTGCAGATTGGACAAGAAGCGCTCAGCGTCTAACGCTGCGCTGCAACCAGTTCCAGCAGCTGTGATGGCTTGACGATAAGTATGGTCAACCAAGTCACCGCAGGCGAAGACCCCAGAAAGATTTGTTGCAGTTGTGCCAGCACCAGTTAGTACGTAACCCTGCGGATCAAGATCAACTTGTCCCTTTAGTAGTTCAGAACGAGGGTCATGACCAATTGCAACAAACAAGCCAGTCACTGAAAGCTGACGAGTTTCGCCTGTGTTTATGTCGCGAATCGTGACGCCAGATAATTTCGCATCACCTTGTAATTCAGTGACTTCACTGTTCCAAGCAAAACTAATCTTTGGATCGTTATGTGCACGTTCCGCCATGATCTTGCTAGCGCGCAATTCGTCCCGACGATGAATCATGGTGACGCTCTTGGCAAACCGAGTTAAGAAAGTCGCTTCTTCAACAGCGGAGTCGCCACCACCTACAACAGCAATGTCTTGGTCACGGAAAAAGAATCCATCGCAAGTTGCGCACCAAGAAACTCCATGACCGGAAAGTCGCTTCTCGTTATCAATACCAAGCTCGCGGTAGCTTGAGCCAGTTGCCAAAATTACCGAGTGCGCTTTGTACTCTCGACCTTCACCGTCAACGACAGTTTTCACATCGCCAGTTAGGTTGGCAGCGGTCACATCATCTGTGATCAAATTCGCGCCAAACTTCACAGCTTGAGCACGCATGTTTTCCATAAGAGCCGGACCCATAATTCCGTCTTGAAAACCTGGGAAGTTCTCAACTTCAGTGGTATTCATGAGCGCGCCACCTGCAGTTACCGCACCCTCAAAAACAATTGGTTTAAGTTGCGCACGAGCCGCATAAATTGCAGCCGTATATCCAGCAGGTCCGGAGCCGATAATGATTACGTCATTGATGTCTTGTGACATTGAATTTCCTTAGATTGAAGTGTTCCAAGTTTACTAACTCAAAGGTTGCCAAGCAGACCTGACCAAGTGTTATCCGCCACGGAAGATTCATCACCTAGGCACTAAAGACGAACCTTAATCTCCGAAATCCCACCCTGAAACTCTCCAGATTCTGTCTCAGGTAAATCAGGGGTTAACCAGACCAAAACATATCGACCAGACACTGGCTCCGTAACTGAAATCTCACTTGAACTTTCATTTGGGTTTGTGTCACCAAACTTTAGTTCGGTCGCAAAATCAAGTTCAGTTGAATTAACAACGTAAATTTCAGCGGTGTGGCCGGCAGATATAAAATCGATCTCCACTGAATAAACATCTTTTTCGCCACCAAGATCAACAAATAGGCCAACTCCAGCTTTACCTGACATATCTGCATTGCGATAGCTAACGGTTGTCCAAGCGGTTTCAGAGTCAGAATCAACTGCAAGTAATGCAAGGTCAGAGTTTTCTTCGTCATCGCCCAACGGGTCATAACTGGTAACCGCTACAACTTGTGCGACCGCACCTGAAGCTTGCGAAACCTCAATACTTGGTAACGGTGAAGCCAAAATGGCAACTGGAGCTTCGGATCCTTGGAAGTTGCTAGTTAGTAGTTGCCAGCCAATCCAACCAAAAACTAGAACTGCCAAACCAGCAATAAGTGAAGTTCTAATTCGCGTGGATCTAGTTGATTCCGGCGGCGACCAAATTACTGAATTTGCGGTTAATCGCGAAACTCGACTTTGCAAGCTTTCAGATTCCTCGACCTCACCAACTGACAACGCATCAAGCACTTGGCGCATTGAATTGTAAGTGCCGTCTTGAGTTCGTTGGTAAAGCCGATCAATGTAACTGCTGACACCACCATGAACCTGGCTTGGTAGCACCAAACCAGTGCCGCCATCACCTAGGGCTGCGGGAAGT
>JBIKSW010000123.1:0-3471 GCA_044348415.1 Candidatus Nanopelagicales bacterium | reverse complement strand
AAAACTATTGTTCCGAGTGACTACAACTTCAGCGGCAGAGTCTCACCCGCACAACTCGGCGCGACCGTGAAGTTGCAGCGAAAGTCTGGCGGTAAGTGGCGAACAGTTTCCACTGCCACCACTAATGACAAGGGTGCTTGGTCAATTCTTTGGACAGGTCCCAGCGCCGGTAAACACGATCTTCGAATCACAGCAACAAATTCCAAAGGCACCATAAGGACTTCATCGAAACGCGTGAACATGGCTGGTTCGATTGCTATCGCCGCACCTAAATCTGCAAATCGCAATTCAACTGTCACGGTAACTGGGTCAGTTAATCCGGGTTATGCAAATGCGGCAGTAATAGTTGAGCGCAAACTTGGCAGTGGAAAGTGGAAACGAATTGGCACAGTTGCTACCGATGCATCTGGAAACTGGGCTATCACCCACAATGTCAGTTCAAAGAAATTGACCGTTTCATATCGAGCAAAAACAAGCGATTCCCGCCTTGGCGTTTTAGTGTCAAAGACCAAAAAGACGAAAGTTAAATAGCCCCGTAGACTAAAAGGCAACGTATTCGTTAGCGATTTAAGGTATTTCTGTGTTTGAAAACATTGGCCAGTTTGTGGTCAAACACCGTAAAGGTGTTTTCGTTGGTTATTTGATCTCGATTCTTGTAGCCGGTGTTATCGGTTCTGGCATGTTTGGCTCCCTAAAGAGTCAGGGTTATGACGACCTAAGTAGTGACTCTGCAGCCGTCGATCAATTGCTTAAGTCAGATTTTGACACTCGCGATGCCTCTGCAATTTTGGTTATCGACACCTTTGCAAGTATTGACGATCCACAGTCTGTAACAGCAGCCAACGATTTACTTGCGCAAGTTGCCAAAGAAGACAACATCCAGTCGATTGTTTCGTATTGGAATACCGGGCAAGAAAGCCTAAAGAGTTTTGATGGTAACGCCGGCTTAGCTTTGGTTTACTTTGAGCCAGGACTTGATACTGAAGAAGCTGCTGCAACGGCAAAGGTAATTCAGGATACTTACGACAAAGAATCTGCTGGTACCCGTGCTTACGTCGGTGGAATCGAAGTTCTGTACGAAGCAATCAATGGCCAGATCAAAAGCGACTTGTTGATTGCTGAAGCTATTGCAATTCCACTCAACATTTTGATGCTGTTGTTCGTATTCGGGGCTGCAGTTGCTGCAGGGTTACCGATGGTTGTTGCTCTTGGTTCAGTTGCCGGAAGCTTCTTTGCACTTTACATAATTACCCAATTCACCGATGTTTCAGTATTTGCTTTGAACCTAATCACTGGATTGGGTCTTGGACTAGGTATCGATTACGCACTATTGATAGTTAACAGATTCCGCGAAGAACTTGCCCGAACTAATGACGTAAATGCCTCAGTAATTAAGACTGTAAATACAGCCGGTAGAACCGTGTTTTTCTCGGGCTTAACAGTTGCACTCGTTCTGGCCTCGATGGTTCTGTTCCCACAGTATTTCTTGAAGTCATTTGCTTACGCCGGAGTCAGCGTTGTTTTATTCGCAGTACTTGCATCACTAATTGCCCTACCGGCAGCTCTTGCATTACTCGGACACCGAGTGGACAAATGGAAGATTCGCCGCGGCGATCTATCTCCTAAAGATTCTGGAGCCTGGTCAACGCTTGCCACTGCAGTAATGAAACATCCGACCTTGGTAATCATTGGCACCGTAACCTTGCTAGTTGCTTTAGCCTCGCCAGCTTTGGATGCGAAGTTCAGTCAGGTTGACGACCGAGTATTGCCAGCAAGCAATCCGGCAGCGATTGCTTCAGATCAAATTCGTGAACGATTCGAAAGCCAGATCCCAGTCGAAGTTCTCGTGCCAATCTCGGCAACTGCTGAAGAAGTTACTGAATACGCTAAAGCTTTGGTAGCCGACCCAAATGTAGTCAGTGCACTAACCGGCGAAACATTCATTGAAGGTGAGACGGTTGCACCGTTGCCACCTGAGCAAGCAGTTGCTCCATCTCAGGCGCATCACAGAATCACGCTTTACACCGATGTTGAATCCCGCAACATGGATGCCCAAGAGCTGATCCTTCGGTTACGCGCAATTGAGCCACCTGTCGAGAACACTTTGGTTGGTGGACAAGCTGCGATCTTTACCGATTCACAGGCTGGAATCTCAGATAACTTGCCAGCAGTTTTGGGTTGGCTGACAATTGCAACTTTGATTATCTTGTTCTTGTTTACTGGCAGTGCAGTTCTTCCAATCAAGGCTGTGATTTTGAATCTGCTCAGCCTGGCAGCAACTCTTGGCGTATTGGTCTGGGTATTCCAAGATGGAAACATGATGTGGTTAGTTGGCGACTTCACCGTCACCGGCGCGCTTGATACCTCAACTTTGGTTCTGGTCGCCATTGTGGCATTTGGACTATCCATGGATTACGAGTTGTTCTTGCTCTCGAGAATTAAAGAAGAGCATGACAACGGTGCTGACACGACTACTTCAGTTAGTTCAGGACTGCAAAAATCAGGACGAATCATTACGGCTGCTGCAGTTTTAATTGCGATTGTGTTTGCTTGCTTCATGACAAGTGGAGTAACGAGTATCAAGATGCTAGGTCTAGGTGTTTCCTTTGCCATCTTGCTTGATGCCACAGTGGTCCGAGGTCTGTTAGTGCCTGCCTTGATGCGAGTTGCTGGCGACTGGAACTGGTGGGCACCAAAGCCACTTCGAAAACTGCACTCCAAGTTCGGCATCTCCGAATAAATATTCGGAGTATCTAGTGGCAATTCTTATCGATCAAGCGCAATGGCCATGGCGCGATTGGTTATGGTGTCACATGATTAGTGACACTTCGGTTACTGAATTAAAGGAATTTGCTGCAGATCTAGGACTGCCTGATCGTGGCTTTCAAGGTGATCATTTTGATGTTCCTGAACACATGCGCGAAATTGCAATTGCAGCTGGGGCGATTGAAGTTAATTCCCGTGAAATTTTGCGTGCGTTATATGCCTCTGGGCTTCGTCAACCACCAAAGCAAAGACAGGGTCGGCCAAAGCAAGTTCCAATTCATCAGCCGTAACTCCATAGCTTGCGAATCTGCAATGGGCTTTCTGGCACAATGAGCACATGACTACAAACCAAATCAGCAACACTCAGGTAAACCTCGCGAAATTTGCGTGGATGTCGATAGTTGTCAGCGTTGTTGTATTTGGAATGAAAATGGCCGCTTGGTGGGCAACTGGATCGGTTGGCCTGCTTTCGGATGCACTTGAATCAACGGTAAACATTGTTGCCGCGGTGGTGGCGTTGTTTGCACTTCGCACTGCAATGAAGCCAGCAGACAAGCTGCATCACTTTGGTCGTGGCAAGGCCGAGTACTTCTCCGCCTCAATCGAAGGCTTCATGATTCTGTTAGCTGCGCTAATCATCGTCTACACAGCCGTTGAACGAATCATTACGCCTCGTGAACTTGAACAAATTGGCTGGGGCTTAAC
>JBIKSW010000122.1:0-3477 GCA_044348415.1 Candidatus Nanopelagicales bacterium | reverse complement strand
TCACCACTTGGTGCTGGAACTGGATTAGTTGTTGCAGCTGGAGCACTCGTTTCAACAACAGCTTCGTCAGCCACTGGATTTGGGTCGATGCCCATTAACTGAGTACCAACGAGAAACAAGCCGCCAACAGTGGCAAGAATTACCGCTAGCGGAATTGTGACTTTTTGGTGAAAGGTTTGCGGGCCAGACATGGCAGAAACCTAATTCTTAAGTTCGATACCCAGGCGACGTGCCGAGCGTGCTCTTTGGCGAGCAGCGCGCATGCGCTGGAGGCGCTTGACCAACATTGGATCAAAAGCCAAAGCTTCTGGTTGATCAATGAGTGCGTTCAAAACTTGGTAATAGCGAGTTGCAGACATATCAAACTGCTCGCGAATTGCCTGCTCTTTTGCCCCAGCAAATTTCCACCACTGGCGTTCAAATTCCAGGATCTGCTGATCGCGATCTGGGAGTACTCCAGAGTTGTCAGCAGAGAGGGCGCGGGCTTCATTCACATCCCCAATGCTAAACCGTTCCCTACTAAAAACACGGTCACCCCCCATCTCGGGGTGTCACGTCAGGTGATAATGCGGCCTGCGACAAGATGAGCAAGTGAATACTTCCTCTGCCCCGACTAAAAGTTGGTTGGCACTTTGGCTAACTCTGACAACAATCTGGGGATTTTCATTTTTCTTCATTAAGGTCGCCAGCAGTTTTCTCGACCCCTACGAGCAGACTTTTGCCCGCATGGGTCTTGGTGCACTTGCACTCGTAGCTATCGTGATTGCAACTCGACGTAAATTCATTTATCGAGGTCCTGCGCTAAAGCATCTTGCTTTGATAACCGTTATGGCTCAAGTCATTCCCTTCACAATTTTCGCTTGGGCTATTCATTACATTTCCTCAATAGCTGCTGGGCTCTTGAATTCGACAATGCCGCTTTGGACCGCGATCTTGGCAGTACTTATGTTGCCCGAAGAAAAACTAAATCCATTTCGAGTTGGCGGCTTACTTTTGGGATTTTTAGGGCTGCTGGTTTTGCTTGGTGTTTGGGACGTTAACTTTCAATCCAACTGGTTTGCTTACATTGCGTGCGCACTTTGCACAATTGGTTATGCCTTCTCTGCAATTTGGACCCGCAAACATGTCACACCGCTAAATCTTGATCCAATCAGCGCCGTCGCAACACAACTAACAATCGGTGCATTCATATGTGCGGTGTTCGCAATTGCATCTCCGCATGAAATAACTTCTTGGCCAATCACGGGCATCTTGGCGATTACTGCTCTGGGTGTTCTTGGAACAGGAGTTGCATTAGTAATTGGATTCGTAATTGTTAAACGCGCTGGCGCGATTGCCATGTCAACTGTTACCTATTCGATTCCAGTTGTTTCAACTTTGGCAGGTGTTGTCTTGCTGAAAGAAAAGCTTCATTGGTATGAACCTGTAGGTGCGTTAATTGTTTTAGTTGGCATCGCAATTGTGCAGGAACTTATTAAACCCAAAGGTGCAAAAGTTTCGGAAACTACCTAGAAATAACTGGAGCCCCCTATCCGATTTGAACGGATGACATTCGCTTTACAAGAGCGACGCTCTACCACTGAGCTAAGGAGGCCGGGAAACTTACCTAAGTAAGATCACCAGTTTCAAAGATTAGTGCATAAATCCTTGAAGCAAAAATTCGCCTATGAATAGCGCTCTTTGCGAATCACTTCGGCGGCACTTACCCACGCAACGACAGCGTAGTTCTCAAAATAATCAGCCTCTAAGTGGTTCATGATGCTCACACTTAACTCGCGAGATACCAAGCACTGAATCATGATGTTTCCACCATCAACATCACCAGCACGTCGGTTTCTAGGGCCTTCACCGTTTGCCGCAGTCACTGTGTAGCCAGACACTCCTAGCTGCTTTAGGTCCTTGGCTAACCTTGCTTTCAAGGCAATTTCAGCAACAATCGTTACCAATGAGACGGTGTTCAATTCTGACATTTCTACCCAACCATTCCTTCGAGTGACTGTGCCACTAAGACGATAAGCGGGATGCCAATCGTTAAATTAAACGGAAATGTAATTCCCAAGCTTGCCGCCAAATAGATTCCAGGATTCGCCTCCGGTAACGCAAGTCTGACTGCGGCTGGGGCTGCAATATAGGAAGCGCTTGCAGCTAAAACACCAAGCACCGCAGCGCCACCCATTGAAAGATCCGATAAGTATCCAAAGACCACACCTAGAACACCCGAAACAATTGGGAACAAGATTGCAAAAACAATTAGTCCCGCGCCCGCTGACTTAACGTCGCGCATTCGGCGTCCAGCCAAGGTTCCCATTTCTAATAAGAACAAAGTGAGCATGCCAATAAATAGTGCACCAAAGAATGGTTCGATTTTTGCGTAGCCAACAACGCCGGTAGCAAAACCTAAAACCAGACCGCCAACTAGCAACAAAATTGAGCGGCTCGAGAAAATTTCTTGTAGAGATTCACCCCATGAAACATCTCGCTTAAGGTGACGAGAACCGAGCATCAAGCCTACGATGATGCCTGGGATTTCTAGCAAGGCTAGGAGTGTTGTAACAAATCCTTCGTATTGAATTGAAGACTGTTCTAGAAAAACTAAAGCTGCCGTGAAAGTCACAAGCGATGTGGAACCGTAATGAGCAGCAAGCGCACCACGATCAATTTCACTTAACTTTGTGATTTTCCCGCTGAACAAAAACGCTAGTACTGGGATTAGCAAACCAAGAACAATTGTCGCCAATGCCGGTATAGCAACATCACTTAAGTCAGATTCACGCAGCGCGACGCCACCTTTGATGCCGATGCCAAGCAAGAGGTAAATCGAAAGACCTTGATAAATCGGATCAGGTAATCGCAGGTCACCTTTAACCAAGACTGCAAGCAAGCCAATAGCAAATGCCAAAACTGGAGGCGAAGTTAAGTTCGCGATGATTACTTGCGCTGAAGAGTCCATTAATTTGATGCTAACAAATTAATTTGGAATCACTTACGGATGGCGGATTTTTGCCAATTCGTAGAGTGCGATTCCGGCAGCAACACCTGCATTTAGGGATTCGGTTTCATCAAACATTGGAATCGAGACGATCATGTCGCAAGTGTCTCGAACTAACCGAGACATTCCTGTTGCTTCACCGCCGACAACCAAAACGATCGGGCCAGCTGCAATTTCTTGGCTGACGTCTTGGACAAATGAATCACCGTCAGCTGCAAGGCCAATGACAGTGCAGCCAGCGCGCTTGAACTCAACAAGTGATCGAGTCAGGTTTACTGCGCGGGAAACTGGAACTCTGGTTGCCGCTCCTGCTGAAGTCTTCCAAGCCGAGGCAGTCATGCCAGCAGCTCGGCGCTCTGGAACCAAAACGCCATCAACGCCAAAGGCGGCCGACGAACGAATTACGGCGCCAAGGTTACGAGGATCAGTCACACCATCGAGAGCAACTACGAAAGCTGCTTCGTCATTATTGAAAGCGTCTTCAAGTA
>JBIKSW010000119.1:0-3560 GCA_044348415.1 Candidatus Nanopelagicales bacterium | reverse complement strand
AACGACTTACAAATAATTGCGGTACGCAGACCACTTGCACGTGCTTCGATAGCAGCGCGCAGACCCGCGCCACCAGCACCGATGATTACAACGTCGTATTCGTGACGCTCAAATTCAGCCATGAGTGTTCAAGTCCCCTTAAAAGAAGTAGATGTTTGTGATTTGGCCTGTTGCGACACTGCGTACGTACAGGTCACACAGAGCAACGCCAATCAGCGAAACCCAGGCAAACTTTGGATGATGTGGATTTAGGTTTGAAACAAAAGTCCAAGCCTTGTAACGGAATGGGTGCTTACTGAAGTGCTTCAGGCGACCACCAATTGCGTGACGACAGGAGTGGCATGAAAGCGAGTACAACCAAAGGAAAGTTGCATTAGCTACTAGAACCAAAGTTCCAACGCTCATTCCAAAGCCGCCATCTTTGCCATGGAAAGCCAAGATCGCATCGTAAGTCAAGATCACGTTGAAGATCAGACCAGCGAAGAAGAAGTAGCGGTGTGAATTCTGAAGCAAAAGTGGCTGACGAGTTTCACCTGTGTATGTTTTGTGTGGCTCAGCCACTGAACAAGCAGGTGGTGACATCCAAAACGCGCGGTAGTAAGTCTTGCGGTAGTAGTAGCAAGTCAAACGGAAACCCAGTGGGAAAATCAAAATCAATAGTGCTGGTGAAATCGAATACCAGTCACCGAACGGAGTACCGAGAATGGCTGCTTCTGGTGGACATGATGTTGCAAGACATGGTGAATAAAACGGTGACACCAAGTGATCAACGTAGTAATACGCATTTTCAAATGCGCGCCATGTGGAATATGCAATAAACGAAACAAGAACGATCACTGAAATAAGTGGCTCTACCCACCATTTGTCAGTTCGTAAATGCCTAAATGCGATTTTTGCACGCCCCGGCGCGGAGACACCATTTTCCATTGATTTAACAGCCATAGCCAGAAGTTTAGGGTCTAGGGCTCAAGCCTGCAGTGGTGCCTAGAGAAATCGGCTGTGATGTACCGCACACCGATAATGCCCGATTTTTTGGGTGAATCTATCGGTAGAGCGCTTGTTCCAAGTCCGACACATTGCCAGCGATTTCATGGGCTCCCGCAGCCTCAAGTTCTTCCCGATCGCCATATCCATAGAGCACACCTATACCTGGAATTCCGTGCTCCTTGGCTCCCAAGATATCGTGCTCCCGATCCCCGATCATGACGATGGACGTGCCATCGCACATTCGCAGTTCAGCAAGGGCATGCTCGATGACCAGAGCTTTGGTGCCGCGGAGTTCGCCAGTTTCATCCGAGCCAGCTATCACTTCAAAGTGGTGGTCTAAATTGAAATGCCGCAGGATTGCCAATGCCGCATAGTCAACCTTCGATGTCGCTACCGCTACTCGTTTTCCATCAGCGTTTAACTTGGTTAGCAATTCTGGAATTCCTGGATAAACCGAATTCTCGTAAGCACCGGTTTCGTTGTAGTACTCGCGATAGAGGCGAACCGCTTCCGGGGTATCCGACTCTGGCATTCCGGCATAGTCCTGGAACGAAGTCCAAAGTGGTGGGCCAAGGTACTTCTTTAACTCTGCATCGCTTGGTTTTGGGTAACCCATTTTTTCCAAGGTGTAGAGAACGCCGTTACCAACACCTAAACCACTGTCAGTTAACGTGCCATCAAGATCAAAAAGAACTACGTCCCAACTCATGCTTTACCAAAAATCATGGATGAACGAATCCAAGTTTGTCGTGAACGTCTGCAAGAGTCTTGGCAGCAATTTCGCGAGCTCGCGCAGAACTCTTTCGCATTAAGTTTTCTAGTTCTGCAGGATCTGTCATGTAAGAATCCACTTTGGCCTGTAAGGGTTCAACAAAACTCAATACGGCTGCAGCCGTTTCTTTCTTTAGGTCGCCATACATCCGACCTTCAAAACTTTTCACTAAGTCAGCAATTGGAGTTCCGGTGTAAGCCGACATGATGGTTAGCAAGTTTGAAACGCCAGCCTTGTTAACTGGATCAAAGGCAACTACTGAATCTGAATCCGTTACAGCGGACTTGATTTTCTTTTCGGTAGTTTTTAGAGGGTCTAACAAATTAATGCAACCTGATGGCGACGATTTGCTCATCTTTGCAGTTGGGTCTTGCAGGTCTTGAATCTTTGCGGTGCCTTTGACTATGTGTGCTTCTGGAACTGTGAATGTGTCTCCAAAGCGACCGTTGAATCTAATTGCCAAGTCGCGAGTTAGTTCGAGGTGCTGACGCTGGTCTTCGCCAACTGGAACAGCATTAGCTTGATAAAGCAAAATGTCAGCTGCTTGCAAAATTGGATACGTCAGCAAACCAACGCTGGCAGTAGCTGCGCCACCCTTTGCGGATTTGTCTTTGAACTGAGTCATGCGGTTTGCTTCACCTAAACCGGTAATCGAAGACATAACCCACATCAACTGGGCGTGCTCAGGCACATGGCTTTGCACAATCAGAGTCGACTTATTTGGATCGATACCTAATGCGAGAAGTTGTGCATAAGACAACAGAGTTCTATTGCGCAGAGTTTTCGGATCTTGCTCAACTGTGATTGCGTGCATGTCCGCAATGAAGTAAACGCATTCGTGGGTTTCTTGCATTGCAACCCAGTTTTGTAGCGCGCCTAAATGATTGCCAACATGGAAGCTGTCCGAAGTTGGCTGGATTCCAGATAAAACGCGCGGTGTCATTCCTCTATTGTGGCAGAACGAACGACGCGAATTCGGGACACCCTTCGGCCATCCATTTCCATAACCGTTAAAGAGCCAGCATCAATCACGATCTCGTCACCAACCATTGGAATTCGACCAAGTTGCGCCGCCATAAATCCAGCTGCTGTGTCGTATGGACCTTCCGGCAATTCCATCAGAGTCTCTTCTTGGAAATCATCAAGGTTCAATAGCCCATCAACAACAACGTCTTTTCCGGGAGGAATCACACCTTCTGAGGCATCGGTGTCGTACTCGTCACGAATGTCACCGATTAGTTCTTCAACCAGATCTTCCATGGTGATGATTCCTGCAGTGCCACCATATTCATCCACCACAATCGCCATGTGTGCGTTGGTAGCGCGCATATCGGTTAACGCTGGGATAACGCGCTTTGTGCCAGGCAGTCTTGCGACATCTCGAACTAAATCACCCACGCGAATAGAACGTTCTCGAATTTCCGGATCTAGCAAATCTCGCACGTGCACAAATCCCACTACGTCATCTTCAGAATCATCAGACACTGGATAACGTGAGTGCGGTTTGTCGGCGACAATCTTGACAGCTTTGAATACAGGTAAGTCAGCATCAAGGAACGCAACTTCAGTTCGCGGAATCATGATCTCGCGGATTTCACGTTCGCCCGCTTCGAAAACATCATCAATCAACTCGCGCTCTGCATGCGTCAAGTCTTCATGCATGGCAACCATGCCACGAAGTTCTTCGCCTGAAATCTGCTCTTTGCCTGCTCTTGGGTCGCCACCAAGTATCCGCAACAAAGCATCCGATGAGTGAGAAAGTAACCAAATAAATGGCGAGGTAACTTTGGCAACAAAATCC
>JBIKSW010000120.1:0-3560 GCA_044348415.1 Candidatus Nanopelagicales bacterium | reverse complement strand
CAAAAGATCCATAGTGATCGAAGCAGCAACTTGCTGAGTAGGGGATGGCTTCCAAATAACGGTGTTACCCATCAATGCTGGAGCGGTTGGCAAGTTGCCAGCGATCGCGGTGAAGTTAAACGGTGTGATCGCGTAAACGAAACCTTCAAGTGGGCGATGGTCCGTGCGGTTCCAAACGCCTGGTGAGGAAACAGGCTGCTCTTGCAAGATCTGGCGAGCAAAGTGAACGTTGAAGCGCCAGAAGTCGATTAGCTCACAAGTTGAATCAATCTCGGCTTGGTATGCAGTTTTGGATTGACCCCAAACCGTTGCAGCCAAAACTTTGTTTCGCCATGGCCCAGATAACAAATCAGCAGCGCGCAAAATCACGGCAGCGCGTTCATCGAATGGCAAATCACGCCACATCGGAGCCGCCGCTTTCGCAGCAGCAATCGCACTGGTTGCATCTGCCTGTGTTGAGTTAGCAGTAACGCCCAGCACGCGGGAATGTTCGTGTGGACTGCGAACTTCAATCTTGTCGCCTGAGGCCATAACTTTCTTGCCACCAATTACGTTTGGCAGTTCATGTGTTGTAGCTACTAGGTCTTTAAGACCTTGCTCTAGACCCGCTCGCTCAGGTGTGCCTGGGGCAAATGTGCCAATTGGCTCGTTGTAGGGGACGGGAACATGTGTGATTGCATCCATAGGTACATCCTGACACCTACCTATCTATAGGCAAGAATGGACCCATGCGCGTTTGGATTCCGGTAACTGTTCAGCAGATCAGTGAATTCAAAGCTTCGAAGGTATTGACCGCCAGCCTCGGGTACTCCGTCACAGATGGCTGGGCGCAGTCTTGGGATGAAACTGACCCAGAGGTCTTGGAAGCCGAGATCTTGCAGGTTGCCGGCGCAGACAGTCGATTGGTTGTGGTGGTCGAATGCCTGGCAGAGGTTCGAGATTCCGATACTGGCCAGATTTCTATCTCGAACCCAATAGCAAAAGCCCAGATCCAGGCGATTTTCGCGGCCCAAGCCAGCGATCCACAGGATTTCCTGTGGTTTGGCCCGACAGAGCCAGATGAGGCCTTGGACTGGCACTCAAGTTGACCGAGTGCCAAAACCTGCTTACATTTGGATTAGCACTCTAAAGCCTCGGGTGCTAATTCAAACCGAGTAATAACAGGAGACACGACGTGTCGGTCAACATTAAGCCACTTGAGGATCGCATCCTCGTTCAGTCACTAGAAGCCGAGCAGACCACCGCTTCGGGTTTGGTAATCCCAGATACCGCTAAGGAAAAGCCACAAGAGGGCAAGGTCGTCGCAGTAGGACCAGGTCGTTTCGATGAAGACGGCGAAAAGCGAATTCCGCTTGACGTCAAAGTCGGCGACGTTGTTATCTACTCCAAGTACGGCGGCACCGAAGTTAAGTACAACGGTGTTGAGTACCTTCTTCTTGGCGCTCGCGACATTCTCGCAATCGTCGAAAAATAAAAACCTCAAGCTAGCGCCCCGATCGTTTACATCGGGGCGTTAGCAACTTTATGAACTATTAGTTTTGGAGAAATACAAATGGCAAAGACCGTTGAATTCGACGAAGATGCTCGTCGCGCATTAGAGCGTGGTGTTAATGCCCTTGCTGATGCAGTCAAGGTAACCCTTGGACCAAAGGGCCGCAACGTAGTCATTAGCAAAGCTTGGGGCGCCCCAACAATCACTAACGATGGCGTAACCATTGCCCGCGAAATTGAACTTGAAGACTCATACGAAAACCTTGGTGCTCAACTAGCTAAAGAAGTTGCCACCAAGACAAACGACGTTGCCGGTGACGGAACTACAACAGCAACTGTGCTTGCACAGGCATTCGTTCGCGAAGGCCTAAAGGTTGTTGCTGCAGGTGGCGCACCAGTAGAACTTAAGCGCGGCATCGAAGCTGCAGTAGCTGCCATGAAGGATGAACTTCTAAAGCAGGCTCGTCCCGTAGATGGCAAAGAAGGCATTTCACAGGTTGGCGCAATCAGCTCCCGCGACAAGGTAATTGGCGACATGATCGCTGAGGCCTTCGACAAGGTTGGCAAAGATGGCGTTATCTCAGTTGAAGAATCCAGCACCACTGCAATGGAATTGGAATTCACTGAAGGCATGCAGTTCGACAAGGGCTACATCTCGCCTTACTTCGTAACCGACGCAGACCGCATGGAAGCCGTAATCGAAAACCCAGCGATCCTTTTGGTCCAGGGCAAGATTTCTAGCGTTGCCGAACTTCTTCCAATTTTGGAAAAGGTTTCAGCAGCTAGCAAGCCTTTGGTAATCATCGCTGAAGATGTTGACGGTGAAGCCCTTTCAACACTTGTGGTAAACCGCATCCGCGGAACTTTCCCAAGCGTTGCAATCAAGGCACCAGCATTCGGAGATCGTCGCAAGGCAATCTTGGAAGACATCGCAATTCTTACTGGCGCTCAGGTTATCTCTGCAGACATTGGTCTAAAGATTGATCAGGTTGGCCTAGAAGTTTTGGGTAGCGCTCGTCGCGTTGTAGCCACAAAGGACAACACCACAATCGTTGATGGCGGCGGCGAAGCTGATGCAGTTAATGATCGCGTTAGCCAGATCAAGCGTGAGATTGAAAACTCCGATTCTGATTGGGATAAGGAAAAGCTTTCTGAGCGTTTGGCAAAGCTTTCCGGTGGCGTATGCGTAATCAAGGTTGGCGCACATACAGAAGTTGAACTTAAGGAAAAGAAGCACCGCATCGAAGATGCTGTATCTGCAACTCGCGCTGCAATCGAAGAAGGCATCGTCTCAGGCGGTGGCTCTGCTTTGATTCACGCATCTGCAGTTCTTAATGGCGACCTAGGACTAACTGGTGACCAAGCAATTGGTGTTCAGATTGTTCGCCGCGGTGTCGTAGAACCACTTCGTTGGATTGCTGAGAATGCTGGCCTTGAAGGTTACGTAGTTGTTGATCGCGTTCGTGAACTTGGACAAGGTCAAGGCATCAATGCGGCAACTGGCGAGTACGGCGATCTTGTAGCTCAGGGTGTTATCGATCCAGTTAAGGTAACTCGTTCCGCACTTGAGAACGCTGCATCAATTGCAGGCATGTTGCTAACTACCGAAGCACTAGTTGTTGAGAAGAAAGAAAAGGCTCCGGAAGATGGCGGTGGCCACGGTCACTCACACGCCGGACATACGCACTAAAGTGCCATGCACTAAAAATTAGAAACAAAACAAAACCCCCGGACATTGTCCGGGGGTTTTGTTTTTAATTCTTTAGCTTAAGAAGAGATTCGATTCGCACGAGCTTGACGAGCGTAGTGCGCTTCGCGATCTTCTTCACTCATGCCACCCCAGACACCGTAAGGCTCGCGAGTCTTAAGTGCGTGCTCTCGGCACTGCGCTAGTACTGGACAAGCTGCGCAAATTGCTTTTGCAGTTGCTACTCGACGTTCGCGAGCTGATCCACGTTCGCCATCTGGGTGGTAGAAAATATCTGAATCTAAGCCACGGCAGGCTGAGTGCAGCTGCCAATCCCAGAAGTCTGCATTTGGACCAGGCAACCTAGATAGATCAGCCATTT
>JBIKSW010000118.1:0-3590 GCA_044348415.1 Candidatus Nanopelagicales bacterium | reverse complement strand
AGAAACATTTCCATCACTCAAGGAAATTCTGGTTATGGTTCAGGCAGAAGTTGCAGATCGAATGGCAGCTGGACCTGGCAGCAAAATTTATGGCGTACCGAGCGTAAAGATGGCTTGGTATGGCGAAGTAACAAAAGCTGGTTCAGTAGGACGCAATGTGTTTTGGCCAGCTCCGAATGTTGATTCTGGATTAGTGCGGCTAGTCCGAAAAGATCGAGAATTTGATCCAGAACTGCGCGAACTTACTTTCACCATCGTGGATGCCGCTTTTGGACAGCGACGCAAAACCCTTCGCACTGCATTGGGCAGCGCACTTGGTGCACCACAAAACGTAGAAAGCATCCTGCGAGATGCTGGCGTGGATCCTGGACTTCGCGGAGAACAGCTGAGCTTGGAAGATTTTGTGGCTATCGCACAGAGTGCCAAGAAAGTAATCTAAGTCCGTGACTAAATCTGTAACCGTCAGAGTTCCTGGCAAGGTCAATGTTTACCTTGGGGTAGGACCACGGGAGTTTTCGGGATATCACGAACTTGCCACAATCTTTCAAGCCGTTGGAATTTACGATGAAGTTACGGTTTCGGCTGCTGACTCATTAGCCATCAGTGGCCTTGGTCCATTCGCAGATCAAATTCCAATCGATGAAACCAACTTGGCTTGGAAAGCGGCCGAACTTGTAGCTCGGGCATGTGGCGAAGAGCCGAACATTCATATTCAAATTGATAAATCAATTCCAATTGCAGCCGGAATGGCTGGCGGCAGCGCAGATGCCGCCGCCACACTAGTTGCTTGCGACGCCTATTGGAATGCTGGAATACCGCGCGACCAACTAGATGCCATGGCGGCAACACTTGGATCTGATGTGCCATTCATGCTCCATGGTGGCTGCTCATTGGGAGTCGGCCGCGGTGATGTGCTTTCGCCAGTAATGACTCGTGGCAGTTTTCACTGGGTGTTTGCAATCTTCGATGAAGGTTTATCAACTGCGCAGATTTATGAAAAGACTGATGACATGCGTGGCTTGGAATTTGAAGGCGAGCCAGAAGTTCCAACTGAGTTATTGAGCGCATTGGCACGTGGCGATGCTCCTGCTCTTGGACGATTACTTCACAACGATTTGCAGTTAGCTGCCACAACTTCACGACCTCAACTGGGTCGAGTCCTTGAGCAAGGAATCGACTTAGGCGCATTGGGTGCGATCATTTCTGGTAGTGGTCCAACCTGCGCATTCTTAGTTCGGGATGAATCCAGTGCAATTGATTTAGTTGTTGCACTTAAAGCTTCAGGCCTCGTTGATGATGTTTTGCGCACTCACGGTCCAGTTCATGGTGCGCGAGTTATCTCGACATCAAGATAATCTCCTAGACTCTATTGCGTGAGCACATCAGATGAAGTCGACCGCATTGTCGATGCCTGGCAACAAGAACGCCCTGATCTTGATGTTGCTCCGCTGCAAGTTCTAAGTCGCGTTTCCAGACTTGCTCGTCACCTTGATATCGCCAGACGCGAAGCTTTTGCCGCTAATGACTTAGAGCCAGGTGAATTCGATGTGCTCGCTGCGTTACGCAGAACTGGAAAGCCATATGCGCTAACCCCATCTGCTTTGATTTCTCAAAATCTAGTAACCAGCGGAACCATGACAAATCGCATCGACCGACTTGAATCAAAAAACCTTGTAGCGCGGATGCCAGATCCAACTGATGGCCGTGGGGTTTTAGTTCAACTAACTCAAGCTGGTAAGACCGCAGTTGATCGCGCACTTGATGAATTGTTGAATCGTGAAAAATTGCTGCTGGCTACTATCTCAAAAGCAGACCGGGAAAAGTTAGCAAGTGTATTGCGAGATATCGTGCTGCCGTTTGATGAAGAAACTTCTGGCTTAGAAAACTAACTTTCGTTTCTTTGGCTGATTAGTCGTGGATTAATCTCTAGCCCTACTGCGCCATTCCAAACAAGGTTTACCAGATGTGCGATGACTTCGTCTTTTGGAGTATCGCGTTCATCTAGCCACCATTGACCAGTTAACGCAACCATTCCTACGAACATGTGCGCGTACATAGGTGCCATTTGAAATGGGAAGCCACGTAGCTTGAATTCTTTTGAAAGCAACTCTTCAACTCGTTGCGCTACATCTGAAAGCAACGAAGCAAAGCTGCCAGTTGGAGTTGTTGATGAAGATGCGGCAGGAGAGTCGCGTAACAAGATTCGGAAACCATCGGTATTGGATTCGATGTAATCAAACAGGGCACAAGCGGTCTGTTCCAAAAGCAGTCGAGGATGCACTGCAGTCAAAGCCTTGGTAATTGAGTTAAGAAGGTAAGTCATTTCGCGATCGACAACAACTGCGTATAAACCATCTTTAGATCCGAAGTGTTCGTAAACAACAGGCTTTGAAACGTTTGCAGTATTTGCGATTTCTTCAACCGTTACTGATTCAAAACCTTTTTCTGCAAATAGCATTCGGCCAACTTCAACGAGCTGAGCGCGACGCTCATGCCCGGTCATGCGAACGCGGTCAGCATCAGACACACGGGAGCGCCCGGATAAATCCAGGTCGTTTTCGTGATCGTGTGTGATTGCCACGGAATATCCTCTGCCTAAATGCATACTTGGCGACTCGCCATTTCGCATGCCTGAGTCGACCAAATCAACTCACATTTAGGATACCGCGTACCTAATTGGTCACTCGCGCCTGCAAAACCCTATTCGTTTTGGGAATCTTGGCCATTGGCGAATAAGATTTGCAGGCAGGCCAAGGCATACCTTGGGATGCATTCCCGGATCGTCTAATGGCAGGACAGCACTCTTTGGAGGTGCTTATCGTGGTTCGAATCCACGTCCGGGAGCAAGTTCGAAACAGTAAACTAGGTATGTGAAATCAACGGGCGCGCAAACTTCTCAGCCCGCAGCAGTTATTGTCCTAGCTGCCGGGGCAGGTACCCGAATGAAATCCACGAAACCAAAAGTTCTCCATGAAGTCTTAGGTCTGACGCTTCTTGATCACGTACTTTCCGCAGCCTCAGATTTAAGCAGCAAAAAGACTTTAGTAATCATTGGCCACGGTCGAGATCAGGTTCAAGAGCATTTATCTAAGGCACATCCAGCGGTTGTTACTGCAGTTCAAGATGAGCAAAACGGCACTGGCCATGCAGTCAAGATCGCATTAAATGCTTTGGGTGAACTAACTGGACCAGTTTTAGTTCTAGCCGGTGACACACCATTACTTACAACCTCGGACATGCAATTAACGCTCGATGCGCTTTCTGGAAAATCTGCTGCCGTGTTAACAGCACACCTAGCAGATGCAACTGGTTATGGTCGAATCATTCGAAATGCCAACAATGACTTTGAGAAGATCGTCGAACATCGTGATGCTTCCGATGCAGAACTACTTGTCGCTGAAGTTAATTCCGGAGTTTATGCATTTGATGCCAAGTTACTGCGGGAAAGTCTGGCGAAGCTAACAACTAACAATTCACAAGGTGAGCAGTACTTAACTGACGTATTGGGAATCTTACGCAGCGAAGGTCATGACGTTTCAGCAGTTGCCACTTCAGAAGAAAACATTCTTGGTGTGAACGACCGTCGACAA
>JBIKSW010000220.1:0-3606 GCA_044348415.1 Candidatus Nanopelagicales bacterium | reverse complement strand
GAATTCATCAACAAGATCACTGGTGGACGCATTCCTCGCGAATACATTCCATCAGTTGATGCTGGTTGCCAAGATGCAATGGAAAACGGAGTTCTAGCTGGTTACCCGATGGTTGATGTTCAGGTAACACTTCTTGACGGTGCTTACCACGACGTTGACTCTTCTGAACTTGCATTCAAACTTGCTGGTACTCAAGCATTCAAGGAAGGCGTTCGCAGCGCTGGTCCAGTAATTCTTGAACCACTTATGAGCGTCGAAGTAACAACCCCTGAAGACTTCATGGGTGATGTCATCGGCGACCTTAACTCTCGACGCGGACAGATTCAGGCTATGGACGAGCGCTTCGGCTCTCGCGTAGTCAAGGCTCTGGTTCCGTTGTCAGAAATGTTCGGCTATGTGGGAGATCTTCGTAGTCGTACTCAGGGACGTGCTAGCTACTCCATGGAGTTCGCGCAGTACGCCCAAGTTCCCGCCAGCGTTCAGACAGAAATTGTCTCGAAGGCTCGGGGCGAGTAACGGCCCACAGGCCAAAAGAAACAAAAACCCTGCCGGAGTGAAGGTCACTCTGACAGACAGCACAAGGATCCAGGAGGACCCACCGTGGCAAAGGCGAAGTTTGAGCGGACGAAACCGCACGTAAACATCGGCACCATCGGTCACATCGACCACGGCAAGACAACGCTGACTGCTGCCATCACTAAGGTGCTGCACGATGCTTACCCAGATGTAAACCCATTCACACCTTTCGACATGATCGATAAGGCACCAGAAGAGCGTCAGCGCGGTATCACGATTTCGATCGCCCACGTTGAGTACCAGACAGAAGTGCGTCACTATGCGCACGTTGACTGCCCAGGTCACGCGGACTACATCAAAAACATGATCACTGGCGCGGCACAGATGGACGGTGCAATTCTTGTAGTTGCAGCGACTGACGGCCCAATGCCTCAGACCAAGGAACACGTTCTACTTGCTCGTCAGGTTGGCGTTCCTGCAATCGTTGTTGCGCTAAACAAGTGCGACATGGTTGATGACGAAGAACTAATTGAACTTGTAGAAATGGAAGTTCGTGAACTTCTAAGCTCCTACGAATTCCCAGGCGATGACATTCCTGTTGTTCGCGTAGCTGCATTCCCAGCACTTCAGGGTGATGCAAAGTGGGGACAGTCAGTTCTTGACCTAATGACCGCAGTTGACACCTACATCCCAACTCCAGCTCGTGAAGTTGATAAGCCATTCCTTATGCCAGTTGAAGACGTTTTCACCATCACAGGTCGTGGAACCGTTGTTACTGGTCGTATCGAACAGGGCATCGTCAAGGTAAACGAAGAAGTTGAAATCGTAGGTATTCGCCCAGACGTACAGAAGACAACCGTTACCGGTGTCGAAATGTTCCGCAAGCTTCTTGATGAAGGTCGCGCTGGCGAAAACGTAGGTCTACTTCTTCGTGGAACCAAGCGTGAAGACATTGAGCGTGGCCAGGTTGTTTGCCACCCAGGCTCAGTTAATCCTCACACTGACTTCGAAGCTAACGTTTACATCCTTTCCAAGGATGAAGGCGGCCGTCACACACCATTCTTCGACAACTACCGTCCACAGTTCTACTTCCGTACCACGGACGTAACTGGTGTAGTAACGCTTCCAAGCGGAACCGAAATGGTTATGCCAGGCGACAACACTGAAATGACCGTTGCGTTGATTCAGTCAATCGCTATGGACGAAGGTCTGCGTTTCGCAATCCGCGAAGGTGGCCGCACTGTTGGCGCCGGTCGCGTAACCAAGATCATCAAGTAATTACTTTTTGATCTAAGCAAGACAACCGTTTGAGTTGGTTGGTGGCCCGCAAGGGCCACCAACTACCAAGCAAAACTGCAAGACCCCTTATTGGCAGAAGTAACTAGAAGAAAAGGATGGTCAAGCCACATGGCTGGACAAAAGATCCGCATCAGGCTCAAGGCCTACGATCACGAGGTCATTGACTCTTCAGCGCGCAAAATCGTTGAGGTCGTCACTCCTACTGGCGCGAAAGTCGCCGGTCCCGTGCCGCTGCCAACTGAGAAGAACATTTACTGTGTCATCCGTTCTCCGCACAAGTACAAAGACTCACGCGAGCACTTCGAGATGCGCACACACAAGAGACTTATCGACATCATCGATCCAACACCTAAGACAGTTGATTCGCTTATGCGTCTAGACCTGCCTGCCGGTGTTGATATTGAGATCAAGCTGTAGGGACTTAGAACATTATGGCTATCAACAAGAAGGGCATCCTGGGCGAAAAGCTTGGCATGACTCAGGTATGGGACGAGAACAACCGCGTTGTTCCCGTAACTGTAGTTAAGGCAGGACCTTGTGTTGTTACACAAGTTCGCACGCCAGAAAACGACGGTTACTCAGGTGTCCAAATTGCTTTCGGTCAGATTGACCCACGTAAGGTAACTCAGCCAATGCTTGGACACTTTGCCAAGGCTGGCGTTACTCCACGTCGTCACCTACTTGAACTTCGTTTCGACGATGCATCAGATTACGCACTTGGCCAGGAACTTGGCGCTGACACTTTTGAAGCTGGCAGCAACATCGACGTAACTGGCGTCACCAAGGGTAAAGGTTTCGCAGGAACTATGAAGCGTCACGGCTTCTCCGGCGTAAGCGCATCCCACGGTGCTCACAAAAACCACCGCAAGCCAGGTTCCATTGGAGCCTGTGCAACACCGGGTCGTGTTTTCAAGGGCGTTCGAATGTCAGGTCGTATGGGTGGCATCACTCAGACAACTCAGAACCTAAAGGTTCACGCAGTAGACACTGAAAAGGGTCTGATCTTGGTTAAGGGTGCAATTCCTGGACCAGCAGGCTCAGTAGTTCTACTTCGTTCCGCAGCGAAGGGAGCATAACGTCATGGCATCAGTAGACGTTAAGACACCAGCTGGCAAAGCCGCCGGAACAGTGGAACTACCTGCAGACATCTTCGATGTGCAGACAAACATTCCATTACTTCACCAGGTTGTAGTTGCACAGCTTGCAGCTGCACGCCAGGGAACACATGACACAAAGCGTCGTGGCGAAGTTTCCGGTTCCGGTAAGAAGCCTTTCAAGCAAAAGGGAACTGGTCGCGCCCGTCAGGGTTCGATCCGCGCACCTCAGTACCGCGGTGGTGGTATCACACACGGACCACACCCACGCGATTACGATCAGCGCACTCCTAAGAAGATGAAGGCTGCTGCACTTCGTGGCGCACTTTCAGATCGCGCACGCAATGGCAACATTCATGTGCTTTCTTCAGTCGTCGAAGGTGACGCTCCATCAACCAAGCAGGCACTTGCTGCAATCAACGCAGTATCAACTGCAAAGAACATCTTGGTTGTTGTAGATCGCACAGACTTCGTAAGTTGGAAGAGCCTACGTAACGTAGATGCAATCCACTTACTTGCAGTTGATCAACTAAATACTTACGACGTACTTAAGTCCGATGATGTTGTCTTCACAAAGGCAGCACTTGAAGCTCTGGTTGCAGGTCCAGCTCGCGGTAAGTCCGCGAAGGCTGTTGCTGGATCCAACGAAGTAGAGGCGTAAGTCATGACAACTATCTACGATCCACGCGACATTCTT
>JBIKSW010000117.1:0-3613 GCA_044348415.1 Candidatus Nanopelagicales bacterium | reverse complement strand
GCTTGCGCGACTGCAAGACCGTAACCCGGAACGATGATGACCTTGCGGGCGTAACCCAACATGATTGCAACATCTTCAGGTGATGCGGACTTAACTGGACGATCTTCAGCGCTTGCTGTTGAGGTCGATGCCTTAGCAGTGAACGCACCGAACAAAGTATTTGTTAGTGGTCGACCCATTGCTTTTGCCATCATGCGGGTTAGCAATGTTCCGGATGCACCAACAAGTGTTCCCGCAACAATCAGAAGTACGTTACCGAGTACGTAACCGGAAGCTGCAACAGACAAACCAGTGAAAGCGTTAAGCAACGAGATAACGATTGGAACATCAGCGCCACCAACAGGAAGCACAAGCAAGACACCAAGTACTAGTGACAGGTTTAGCAGGAGCCACAAAAGTGTGTTACTTGGATTCACAATCAGCAGAACTGCCGTAGCGACTGTTGCAACAGCAACACCGATTGTGATGAAGCGACCAAGTGGAATTACAACTGGACGTGAAGTCATCAACTCTTGCAGCTTTGCGTAAGTTAGCAACGAGCCTGTGAAGGAAACCGAACCAACTACAACCGTAAAAATTGTTGCAGTCAGAATTGGAATGCTTTCGGATTCAACGGACAGGAATTCGATTACCGAGATAACGGCAGCAGCGCCACCGCCAACACCATTGAAGAGCGCAACCATCTGTGGCATCTGAGTCATTTGAACGCGACGAGCAGCAACCCAACCGATGATGGAACCAATTGCGATAGCAATCAAGATTTGTGGCAAGTGCTTAACTGGGCCACCGTAATATTCTTGGCCGTAGAAAAAGACGACTGCAGTTGCTACTGCAGCACCTGCAGCACCTAGCAAGTTTCCGCGACGCGCAGTCTTTGGTGATGACAAACCCTTAAGTGCAAGAATGAATAAAACTGCAGCAAGCAGTTCGGCTAAGCGAACCCAGGTTGGCGTGATAGATGACGCTTGTTCCGCGAGGCGAATTGAAGTGGACATCATTTAGATACCTCTTCCTTCTCAGCCTTCTTGGGCTTAAACATTTCCAACATTCGATCCGTGACTACAAAGCCACCAACCATGTTGATTGTGGCCAGCACAATAGCCACTAAACCAAGGTAAAGCTGGACATTGTCAGTTGCCTTACCGGTAACCAAGATTGCGCCAACTAATACAACACCGTGGATCGCGTTAGCACCAGACATCAAAGGTGTGTGAAGAATTGCAGACACCTTAGAAACAACTTCGATGCCAACGAAAATACTAAGAATGAAAATAGTTAGTAATGAAATTGCATCCATGACTATTCACCCTTTCCAGTTGCTAGTGCGGGTAAGTTAAGTGCCTCGCGCGCCATCGCGTTACGAATTTCACCATTAAATACAACAGCAGAACCTTGAACGACTTCGTCTTCTTCATCAGGCGTGACAACACCTTCAGCAGTCATCAAAGTCAGAAGTGAAACTACGTTCTGTGCGTAAAGCTTGCTGGCGTGAACCGCTAGTTGACTAGCAGTGTCTTTGCAGCCAATCAAAGTGATTGAGCCACCTGGAACATTTACAACAACATCTTCGCCAGCAGCGCTGCCATCAACGTTGCCACCAGATTCAGCAGCCAAGTCAACAATGATCGCGCCCGGTTTCATTTCAGACATCATGTCTGTTGTGATCAAAGTTGGTGCTTTACGTCCAGGCACTGCAGCAGTTGTAATCACAACATCGGAAGCAGAAATAAATTTCTTCAATGCATCCTGTTGAGCCTTTGCCCGCTCTGGTGTCATTTCACGTGCGTAACCGCCAGCGCCTTCAACTTCATCAAGCCCAAGGTCTAGGAAAGTTGCGCCCATTGATTTAACTTCATCAGCACTTGAGGCACGAACGTCATATGCGCTAACGATTGCGCCGAGTCGCTTTGCAGTTGCCATTGCTTGCAAGCCAGCAACACCTGCACCAAGTACTAATACTTTTGCAGCCGGAATAGTTCCTGCTGCAGTCATCAACATTGGGAAAAACTTTGGTGCGCGTTCTGCTGCAATAAGTACAGTGCGGTAGCCAGCACAAAGTGCTTGTGAGGTCAGTGCGTCCATTGATTGGGCGCGTGAGATACGTGGCAATACATCGAAGGAAAGTGCAGTTACTTTCTTATCTGCTAATGCCTTAATGGTTTGCGAGTCATTTGCTGGAGACAAAAATGAAATCGTGATTGCGCCAGACTTTAATTGTGAAATTGCATCGTTTTCTAATGGCCGAACGCTGGCAATTACATCGGCAGAACCTAGACCAGAAACTGCTGCAACAGTGGTCGCGCCGACTACTTTGTATTCATCATCGTGATAGCCCGAAGCCTTGCCGGCACCTTCTTGAATAGACACAGTTAGCCCGAGCTTTATCAGCTTTTGGGCACCTTCTGGAGTTAACCCAACGCGGCGTTCGCCTGACTTGGTCTCAGCTGGGACAAATACCAACATTTACAATTCCACCTTAGAAAACCTTGCTCTGAGCCTATGGGGAAGCCTAATGTCCTGCAGAACCGAGTTGGACTTTCCGAGCTTGTTGGGTGGCAATGGCAATCAAAATGAAGGAAAACAGGATCAAGGCCGCACGCTGGGAAACCTGTTGGCTGAGGTAGACACCGATAAAGGTGGCAGGTACCCCAGCTAGGCCTGAAAGTAAGGCAAATGGCACATCTATATTGCCTTTTCGCAGGTTGGCGATAGTCCCAGAAATGGCCGACCCGACAATCACGGCAAGGCTGGTTCCACGGGCGGTTAATGAATCCATTCCCGAGGCAATGATCAAGGCTGGAACCATGACGATGCCGCCACCGACTCCAAACAGACCAGACATTACGCCTGCGAAGAAGCCCACCACTACCAAGAACGCGATTGCGGCATTACCTTCCAAGAGTTGATCTGGGGTTGAAGACCAAATCAATCGCATGGCCGATAAATACAACAAACCAGCAAAACCTAATTGCAGGAACTTAAGCGAGACCTTCCCCAAAAGCTTCACGCCATAGAGGGCGCCAAAGATTGAGCCAACTAATAGTGCAGCCGCGGCGTTCCAGTCAACGTAATCAGAAGCGGAGTAACCAATCGCGCCTGCAGCTGCGATTGGAAGAACTGCTGCAAGTGAAGTCGCGTGTGATCGTCGTTGATCAAGTCCCATCCAAAGTACGTAAAGCGGAACCATCAAGAATCCCCCGCCAACGCCAAACATGCCAGCAAGAATGCCGGCAAGAATTCCAACAACTATCGATTGTTGAATTTGTTTGCGGGAAATTGCACTGAACACTGTTATGCGTCTCGCTTAAAGAACATTGCCGAACCAATTAGATAGACACCAACCACCCAGGTTGAAAATATCAATCCGGCATTTGATGAATCAGGCAAATTTGTTAGCCACGCGGATCCGTTTGCGAATGGCAAGATGTCTACGATCCAATCCATGTTTCCATTTGCAAGATTTGCGAAGAGTTGTATCAAACCTTCGATGACTGAAAACATTAAAAGTGGAAGCACGATGCCAAGTGCTAAGTTTCGCGTGATCATGGTCAAGCTCATTGCAATTAAGCAGTATGCAAAACCAAAAACTAAAACTTGCCAAAGCTCAGAAGCT
>JBIKSW010000115.1:0-3687 GCA_044348415.1 Candidatus Nanopelagicales bacterium | reverse complement strand
CAGGCTCGACACGGCTTGAGTCACATCAGTAACTCTAGGCACTTCCGTTACGCTTAAAGGACTTCCCCTTTGAACGGAGCATTGTGCGCGCCTTCCTCACGCGTCTTAACTCCTCGCGGTTTACCCGAGGATTACTTGCCGTTCCTTTGTTGCTTTCGCTGCTGATGACGCCAGCCATTGCAAACAGTACTGACATTGATAAACAAGTTGCCGAAGCATCCGAAGCATTAACTGAAGCATCCGAAGCTGTTGTTGCAGCAGCTGAATCCCTAAAGGATGCGCAAGCAAAATTGCCAGCCGCTCGAGAAACTATGGCGGTTGCAACCGCTAAAGAGGCTGAAGCTACTGCGGTTTATAACAAGGCAGCAGCCGATCTTGCCGCAGCAAAAGCTGTGTACACCGCTGCACTTTCAAAAGTAACCAGTAAAGAAGCTGAGATCAGTCAACTGCAAAAGAAGGTAGATCAATTTGCTCGGTCTGTGTACCAGCAAGGTCCAACTTCACAATGGGAAATCATTCTCGAATCTGAATCTCCGTCAGACTTAACGGTTCGTTTGCAAAACATCAAGGCCGTTTCGCTCTCAACTGCAAAAAGCCTTGATGATTTGTTAGCAGCCAAGGAACAACTTGCTGCAGATGCCGCAGCAGCTGAAGCGTTCCGACTTGATATGCAACGAATCGCAGATGTTGCATCACAAGCACTTATTGATGCTCAAAATGCGGCCGATCAAGCAGCAGCAGCAAAAGCTGAAGTAGACAAACTTGTTAAGCAAGAAGCCGCTGCACTGAAGGTTGCAGAAGACGATAAAGCCGAAGTGCAAGCGCAGTACAACGAACTTCGCGCCGAACAGATCCGCATCGCCGCACTTTCTAAATCAGCTGGTAGTCAAGGCCCAGTAGATCCACAAGCAACAGGACCGCTTTCTTGGCCATTGCCAGGTCGTGCTGCTGGCGGCGGCGTTGGTTGGCGCGTGCACCCGGTTTACAAATACAAGTCTTGCCACACTGGCGTTGATAGCGGAGCTCCAAAGGGAACTCCGATTCGGGCAGCTGCATCGGGCGTTGTTCTTTCAACCACCGTGAGTCGCGCATACGGAAATATGACTTTGATCGATCATGGTGGCGGCATGGTGACTATGTATGCACACCAATCTCAATTTGGGGTAAGTCCAGGTCAAGTTGTTGGAAACCAAGATGTCATTGGCTACATCGGATCAACCGGCTTCTCAACTGGTCCACATTTGCACTTTGAAGTTCACCTCAACGGCGTGCCGTACAATCCAATGGGTTGGTTCGGTGCATCTCGTACCGTTGTGCCTTGTTGGGGATGAGTTGAGTTAAGTGGTTAAAGAGCGCGGTCGAAAGGTCATCGCCCAGAACCGTAAGGCTCGCCACGACTTCACCATAGAAGACGTCTATGAAGCTGGCATGGTTCTGGTAGGAACTGAAGTTAAATCACTGCGTGCTGGCCGAGCCAGTCTGGTTGATGGTTATGCCTTATTCGAAAATGGCGAGATTTGGCTTCGTGGAGTCAACATTCCGGAATACAACGAAGGTTCATGGACTAACCATGCGCCAACACGGGCTCGAAAGCTCCTGCTTAATCGACAGGAAATTAGCAAGATCGAAAGCAAGCTAAAGGAAAGTGGACTGACGCTAATCCCACTGAGTCTGTATTTCCATGACGGCAAAGCCAAGGTGGAAATTGCCATTGCCCGAGGCCGCAAGAATTACGACAAGCGCCAGGCGATTGCTGAAAAAGACGCCAAGCGGGAGACCCAACGGGCCACTGGCCGCCGCGATAAGGGCATGGAATAAGCCCAATAATTGGGTTTTATTCAGCGAGCAAAGGGCATACTGAAAATCATGAGCGCCTTCAACGAATCCGGTTCCTCGGATTTGGCGATCTATTTTGGGGATTTCTTATCAACCATTGCCGCCTTCACTATGCCAGCAATGGCTGATTCAGTTCTAGTTGCTAGGCAACAGGTAACGACTTTCTTGAGTAACGAAGGTTCGATTGATCTTGAGCACGCCCTCGCTGTCACAAGCGAATTGGTTGCAAACTCTGTGGTTCACGCCGCAACTGAACTTCAAGTTGTGCTGGAACGTTGGCAGTACATGGTCAAGGTAGTCGTTGAAGATTTTGATGACCACTTACCGGTTATGCGATCCCTTGATGTGGCTGTTGATTCTGGTCGAGGGATGCACATCGTCGATGAGTTCGCAGACCTTTGGGGTTACGAACTAACAGAAAACGGCAAACGAATCTGGGCTGGATTTAACGTCGCTTAATTACTGCGAATTGAATTAGTAGCGCTCAAATCCACGGATTAGTTCAAAGTCGGTAACTGCTTTATTGAACTGAGCAAGATCAGTGTCAACCATATGCGTGTAGTGCTTATGAACGCGCTCACCGAATGCTTCCTTAGCCCAAGCACTGTTTACCCAAAGGTCGCGTGCCATTTGAAGTGTGTTAGGAACGCGGTCAGTTTCTAGTGCGTAGGCGTTGCCATCAAAGCGTGGCTCTAATGTCATTTTCTTTTCGATGCCATCAATTCCAGCTGCAATCATTCCGGCAACAGCTAGGTAAGGATTTACATCGCCGCCTGGCACACGATTCTCAACACGCAAGCTTTGACCGTGTCCAACAAGTCGGTAAGAGCAGGTGCGGTTATCGCGGCCCCACTTAATTGCAGTTGGCGCAAAGCTACCTGGGGAATAGCGCTTGTAACTGTTTACGGTTGGTGCGTACATAATGCTTAGTTCGCGCATATGTGCCAATTGGCCAGCGATGTATTGCTTACCAATTTCACTTAGGCCATCTGGGTCCTTGTCATCTGCCAGAACCATTGAGCCATCAAGGCCGCGGAACGACAAGTGGATGTGGCAAGAGTTACCTTCACGTTCATTGAACTTGGCCATGAAAGTCAAGGCATAACCATCTTGGGCTGCAATCTCTTTCGCACCAGTCTTGTAAACAACGTGGTGATCACAAGTGGCTAGTGCATCTGTGTATTTGAATGCAATTTCATGCTGTCCAAGATTGCACTCGCCCTTTACAGATTCAACAGTCATGCCGGCATTGGCCATGGATAGACGAATGCGGCGCAGGATTGGTTCTACGCGTGAAGTACCGATGATGCTGTAGTCAACGTTGTATTGATTTACTGGAATCAAGTCGTGGTAACGCTTATTCCAAGCTTCTTCGTAAGTGTCTTCAAACAAAATGAATTCAAGTTCGGTGCCAACCATGGCAACCATTCCCATGTCTTCAAGGCGCTTGAGTTGCTTCTGAAGAATTTGGCGAGGAGATTCTGGAATTGGGTTGTCATGATGATCAACCAAATCAGCAAGCACCAATGCTGTGCCTTCGTGCCAATCCACATAACGCATGGTCTTTGGATCGATCTTCATAACCATATCGCCGTAGCCGGTGTCCCAAGAAGAAATGTCGTAACCCTGAACAGTGTTCATGTCGATGTCCACAGCGACGAGGTAGTTGCAACCTTCAGTGCCATGGTTCAGCACATCGCTTAAGAAGTAGTCACCGTGCAAGCGCTTGCCTTGAAGGCGACCCTGCATGTCCGTTATGGCCACAATGACGGTATCGATTCGGCCTTCTTTAATGTCCTTAGTTAAGGCATCGATGGATAGTGGGAAACTTACCGAGGTCATTTTCAGGCT
>JBIKSW010000132.1:0-3377 GCA_044348415.1 Candidatus Nanopelagicales bacterium | reverse complement strand
GCGCTTCTCTCAGCGCTTCAGCGATACCTACCTCAGTAGCTTCGGCAGCAACGACGCAGAATTCGCCAAGCTCAGCCATGGCACCAACATTCGTTGTACTGATGATGACACCGTTTCGGTTGTTGAGAACGGCACCTTCTTTAACAACGAGATTCAGTCCGTCAGCTACCGAACAAGCAAACAAGAAGTCATAACGGCTGAGTGCCAAACTAGCGCGCTGGTAGTCATTGCCAACGTGAATTCGAATAGGTGAATAGTTGAGGGAAATGAGTCTGGCATTGTTGCTTTCCGCGCACTCAACTATTTCAGTTAGTAGAGATTGATACTCAAGCCATTGCTGTCGTGATGGAACAATGTAAAGATCCAAGTAACTTCGTGGCGAAGAATCCGTGAAACGTTTTGCTAATTCAGTAAATGCATCTATCGTCGCCAATGTGTTCTTTATTGGGTCACTTCGGGCAATGTGAACGTAACTTATTTCGTCCTCCCCAAGACTATTGAAACCCGCAAAACCCTTTGACTGCTCAAGCAAGTCCAGGGCGTCAACCGATACTGGATTAACTTCCAGTTTCATATTCATTGTTTGTGTCGGCAGGTAATCAGAAACGAAGCCTTCAAATGCCTGCAGATCCCTTTGAGTTTGAAATGTAATGACATCAGCGCCCAGCATTCCGGTGGCCATGAATTCAAGAATCTTGATCGCAGAATTGTTCCTCGGAATTACTTTGGGCCAAGGGGTGTGCAAAAAGTAGGTTACTGGTTTATTTGGATCGAGATTCTTTAACGTTGCAGGAACTTGGGAAAGCTGAAAGTCATTAACAAAGTAACCGTTGTTATCTAAGTCAATGCAGTCAACTGCCAATATTTTGCAGACAGATTTCATGGAGTTAAGGCTTGCTTCCATTTCTGCAATATCGATTTCTGGCACAGCCATGTCATGCAGTAGCGGCCAAATGAAGTGAGTACAAAACCAATCACTCTGGTTGAGCTCTAAGGGCTCTACTTCAGACAGAAAGACTTCTATTTCATGCGGGTAACTTTGACCAGAAACCTTGGCCAGTGAGTAATGCTGGGGAAGACCTAACTGACTTTGCGTTGTGACTGCAGTCCAGTTCATGTCTGCAAATTCAGCAAGGGCAGGTAAAACTCTGGTTAGGCCACCCACGTGTTCAAGAGTTGCACCTATTTCCGGATGCTGACCAATGGGT
Source organism: Candidatus Nanopelagicales bacterium (assembly GCA_044348415.1). Taxonomy (GTDB): domain Bacteria; phylum Actinomycetota; class Actinomycetes; order S36-B12; family UBA5976; genus UBA5976. The sequence goes on along the minus strand of JBIKSW010000132.1, from coordinate 2,169 downwards.
GCTCGCCGAGACAAGACACCTATCTTCAGCGGATTTTCGGTCACTTAAGCCTTGCGGGCCCGAACTTCAAGGCGGACATAGTCAAGAGTGTTGTCGGTCAGCAGCTCTGACATCTTGGCAATCTGATCATCGCTCCACTCGCGGAAAACTAACGTCCGAAGGTATGTAGCCAAAGTTTGCTTATCGGGCAGGGGAGTTGGATGCGGCCGAAGGCTAACTTCTATGTCAATGAATCCGGCTGCCTCTAGTAACGCCTCAGTATCGGACACATTTGCGTAGTACCAGTTAGGAAAGTTTATTTCGCTATCAATTTGTGGCACTAGCGCCAAAGTCTTTTCAAGATTTCCAAAGCCACCGCAGTCCGTTGCAATCCGACCGCCAGGCTTTAGAGCGTTGTAGAAGTGATGCCAGACATTGTTGTGATCAGCTAGCCAATGCAGAGCAGCCACAGACATGATTGCATCAACACTTTCTGGTTCAACTGGAAGTGCTTTATCTAAGTCACCTTCCATAATGCGAACTCGCGGATCTTGTCCAAAGCGAGCTCGGCATTGGTCCAACATGGTGCTGCTTTGATCTACACAAATCAATGAGCCTTTTGAAAGTTGTTCTAGTGCTAATTGAGCGTCGCGACCTGTGCCACAGCCGGCATCCAATAGCGTCTCGTTTGACTCAAGGTTTAGCGCTTCAATGGTGCGAATACCCCATTGCTCGTGGGGAAGTGGCAAGGCGTCATATGCAGCCCCATCCCAGGCTTTCACTTTGATTCTCCAAATGCACCAGTTGCTTCAAGGGCCTTGATTTGCTCGTCAGTTAAATCCAACATTTCCTTTAGTACTGAAATGGTGTGTTCACCACGCTTTGGTGCTCGCTGGTAAGTCTGGCGCTTGGGTCCAACGTTAACTGGCGAAGCTGGCGTGCGTAGTTTGCCAAAGTATTCATGCTCGCTATGAGCAATCATTTCTCGAGCGATGGTGTGCTCTTCTTTGAAAGCCTGTTCAATTGTGTTCACAGGCGCACTTGGTACACCTGCTGGAACTAAATCGGCAAGCCACTCTGCGGTAGTCCGAGTCTTGAATATGTCATCAAGTTGTGAAACCAACGCATCACGATTTTCATATCGGACTGTGAAGTTAGCGAAATCTGGATTGGTAGCTAGATCGGGGCGATTAATCACTTCACACAGACGCTCGTAGAACTTCTCTTTAGCGCAACCAATAACGATCCAGTAATCCTTAGTTTGAAAAACTTGGAATGGAACCAGAGATGGGTGCGCAGAATGTGAATGACGAATCGGTTCATGGCCACCCGACAAGTGCCAGGCACCAATGTAGCTAGTCATGGAAAGTGCGGTGTCATAAAGCGAAACATCGCAATCCATACCAACACCATCGCGCCTGGCGGCATGAATTCCGCTGACTAAGGCTAGTGCTGCAACAAAGCCACCAGAGAAGTCAACTAATGACAAGCCACTCTTAGTTGGCGGGCCATCTGGCTCACCAGTAAGTGACATCCAGCCCGCTAGACCTTGCAACATGTAGTCATATCCGGGTTCTTTCGAGCGTGGACCACTCATGCCAAAACCGCTTAGTGAACAGCAGACAATTGCTGGATTCAAATGCTTTAAATCTTCATAAGTGATCTTCAGCTTTGCTGGAACATCGCCACGCAAGTTCGAATAGACCGCATCGCTTTGCTTTACTAAGTCTTCGAAAGTCGCTCGACCTGAAGGTGTAGAAAGATCTAGCGAAATTGATTCTTTGTTTCGATTGAATGCCTCAAAGAATAGTGAGTCTTCCTCATGTGCATAAGGCGGAACATATCTGCCAACGTCACCACCGGAACTTGGATCTTCAATCTTGATGATTCGGGCACCAAGATCTGCAAGATGGACAGTGCCAAATGGTCCTGCTCCGAATTGTTCTAGGGAGAGAACGGTGATTCCTTCAAGGGGGCGTGGCATTGTTTATCCTTTTGTTTGCTATTGGTGACTTAAGATTTCGATTTTCCCCGAGCCAGTTACAACTTTACCTACCGTGATAAATCCCTGTTCAATGAGTTGGATTTCAAATGCCGGATCAATGCTGGCCAAGAGTCCACCATTAGTCTGAGGATCAAACAGAGCGGACTGCGAATTTCCTTCAGTTAATCCTTGAACTTCCCGATCAA
>JBIKSW010000114.1:0-3752 GCA_044348415.1 Candidatus Nanopelagicales bacterium | reverse complement strand
CGGCCGATTTCATCGCAAGTTCCTTCAACCAAATAACCCTGTGGCGCTAATCGACTTGTCATAAGTTGCCAGGACTTCGTAACTTCACTTTCGTCATATTGACGAAGCACATTAAAGGCCCGAATTGCGATTGGCTTTCGAGAATTTGGTAGCGGTACTTCAAATCCCCCGTATCCGAATTCAAGTCCAGGTTCGGCAATTTCTGACGCCTGCTTAACGCGAATCGGATCGATCTCAATTCCAACTACTTCAACATCAGGTCGCACGTGCTTACGAAACCGATAAAACATTTCCTGGGTTGTTATCGGCGTAGCACCGTAACCCAAATCAACTACGACTGGGTCTTGAGCTTTTCTAATGATGGGACAAACCGCATGCAGCATCCATCGATCGATCCGACGAAGTCGATTTGGATTTGTTGTGCCTCTAGTGATGTCACCGAGAACCGAAGGGGTCACCGACGACCTGTCATATCGTTGATCTTTACGCGAATGTCGGCAAGGTAAACGCCACAAGCAATTAGGCCGATGATTCCAGTAAATCCCCAAGCACCAAAGAGAATGTGTCCCAAAATGCTACCGATTGTGATCGCTAGCCAAATGTTCTTAGTTTGACGATTTAGAAAGGGGAAAGCTTCAGCTGGAGCTTTAATAACATCTGACAGTGCCCACGCCTTGATGCCAAGTGCGATGTAGCCAGAAACTAGCCAAATTAAGTCAACTGTTGATTCCACGAAATTCCCTATCCCTTGTTTTCTAAATCTTAATCGAACTTTTTGCAAACATGATTCGCCATTGCCAACGCGCTGGTCCAGGCTGGCGAGACCGCATTTAGCAAGTGAGTGGAGTTTTCATCGCCGCGAACCACAAAATCCATTTCGAGTTTCTTGTTCTTGATATCAAGAAGTTGAGCCCGAATTCCTGGCTTACCACGCTCTTTGAAATCCTTTGGATCCACACTTGGTACTAGAGCTTTTGCCTGCGTTACTAAATGTCGTTGCAGGTACTTAGGCATTTCGGATTTAATCAAACCCAAAACATCGTGGTGTTTGCTAGATAAAAACTTTGGATAAATCCCAACGATGTTAAGGATCTCTTTAGGACTTAATCCGCCAAACCCGGAATAACTTTCTCGGGAAAAAATTGGTATCGCAGTTGGTCCAATTTTGGCTCGACCATCGATTGTCACAGTTAAGTGCACACCAAGGAATGGATTACGAACATCTGGGACTGGATAAACATGACGTTGGAGTTTGCCTGGCGCCCAATTGCCATACCAATACAGACCCTTGAAGGGCAGCATCGCGTAGTCGTCACAATATCCAAATGGTTTTGCAACCTTGTCGGCATAAAGTCCCGCGCAGTTAACTATGTGACCGATTGAGTAATTGCCAAAGTTTGTAATGATTCGATTTGGCGTTGTTCGCAAAACTTCATGACCCAGCTTTAGCGTTGTACCTTCGCGGACAACTTTGTTGGCCAAGGCTTGGGTAACTTCGAGGGGATTTGCCACCGCCGTCTTTGGTGACCAAAGCGCAAGCTCTGAGGTCTTGGCTAGTGGTTCTAATTCAGCTAGGCGATCAGCAGTAACTAGTTCAGTAGTTACCCCGTTGGCATTGCCACGACGATGCAGTTCCTCTAGCGCCGAAACTTCCGATGGATTTTGGGCAACAACTACTTTGCCAGTTTCCTTTACCCTGATGTTTTCTTCACTACAGAAATCGCGCAATAACTGATTACCATCTCGAGTTAATGCAGCCTTTAAAGAATCTGGTGAGTAATAGAAACCAGCATGCATCACACCGCTATTGCGGCCACTCGCGTGCTCGCCAACTGATTGTTCTTTATCAAAAACCGCAATCGTTGCATTCGGGTGAATCTGGCGAATTCGATTGGCCATAGCTAAGCCAACAATTCCAGCTCCGATTACTCCGAAGTCGAAATTGTTGGCAGCCATAAGCAGTTAATTACTCAGAAACTCCAGCAGCATCGACCGGGGCGATTTCAATGTCAGAAAGTTCGCCCTTGAACTCACCTCTGATAGTGAACTTGGCATCAGCGCCTTCGCCCTCAACATCAACAATCACAATTTCACCTGGCTTGAGATCGCCAAAGAGCATCTTTTCGCTCATTGGATCTTCAATCTCGCGCTGGATAGTTCGACGCAATGGACGTGCGCCCAGTACTGGATCGTAACCACGCTTGGCAAGCAGGGCCTTGGCTGCCGAAGTAAGTTCGATTGCCATGTCCTTGTCCTTCAAGCGTGAATCCAACTTGGCGATCATTAGGTCAACGATTTCGACAATTTCATCTTCACTCAACTGGTGGAAGACGATGATGTCATCGATACGGTTTAAGAACTCGGGACGGAAGTGAGTCTTTAGTTCGTCATTGACCTTGGCCTTCATGCGTTCGTATGAAGTCGTGGTGTCGTTGCCATCAGCAAAGCCAAGGCTGATGCCCTTTGCAATGTCTCTGGTTCCAAGGTTGGTAGTCATAATGATGACTGTGTTCTTGAAGTCAACAACGCGACCTTGCGCATCAGTCAAACGACCATCTTCCAAAATCTGCAACAGTGAGTTGAAGATATCTGGGTGAGCCTTTTCAACTTCGTCGAATAGCACGACGCTAAATGGCTTGCGGCGAACCTTCTCAGTTAGCTGGCCACCTTCTTCGTAACCAACGAATCCTGGAGGCGAACCAAATAGTCGAGACACAGTGTGCTTCTCGGAGTATTCAGACATATCCAACTGGATTAGTGATTCTTCGTCGCCGAATAGGAACTCAGCAAGGGTCTTGGAAAGTTCTGTCTTACCAACACCTGATGGACCAGCAAAAATAAACGATCCACCCGGACGCTTTGGATCCTTAAGACCCGCGCGAGTACGGCGAATAGCTTGAGACAATGCCTTGATGGCCTGCTCTTGTCCAATAACGCGCTTGTGTAGATCGCCTTCCATGTGAAGTAGTCGTTGCGACTCTTCTTCAGTCAGCTTGAATACTGGGATTCCAGTTGAGGCTGCCAGTACTTCTGCGATCAATTCTTCGTCAACTGTTGCGACAACATCCATGTCGCCGTCCTTCCACTCTTTTTCACGAGTGGCACGGGCAGCAATTAGATTCTTTTCGTCATCGCGTAGTGATGCTGCCCGCTCGAAATCCTGACCATCAATGGCAGATTCTTTTTCCATGCGCGTTGCAGCGATCTTGTCATCGATTTCGCGCAAGTCTGGTGGTGCAGTCATACGACGAATTCGCAAGCGTGCGCCAGCTTCATCGATTAAGTCAATTGCCTTGTCTGGCAAGAATCGATCACTGATGTAACGATCGGCCATTGTTGCCGCACCAACTAGCGCCGCATCAGTGATCGTGACGCGGTGGTGATTCTCGTAACGATCGCGAAGACCCTTAAGGATTTCAATGGTCTGAGCAATTGTTGGTTCGTTAACCTGAATTGGCTGGAAGCGACGTTCTAGCGCAGCATCCTTTTCGATGTACTTGCGGTATTCGTCAAGTGTTGTTGCACCAATAGTCTGGAGTTCACCGCGAGCCAACATTGGCTTGAGAATGCTGGCTGCATCGATTGCACCTTCCGCAGCTCCAGCACCAACCAAAGTGTGCATTTCGTCAATGAAAATAATGATGTCGCCACGAGTTTTGATTTCTTTCAAAACTTTCTTTAGGCGCTCTTCGAAGTCACCACGGTAACGAGAGCCAGCAACTAACGCACCAAGATCAAGTGAGTAAATCTGC
>JBIKSW010000113.1:0-3788 GCA_044348415.1 Candidatus Nanopelagicales bacterium | reverse complement strand
CTTATGGCAGCCGGCGTCGTTTTGTTTGTAATGACATTGGTCGTCAACATGATCGCAACATCTATTGTCCAACGTTCGGAACGGCGGATGGCATCATGATTCAAACTCAAGTTCAACTTTTAGAACGGCCAGAAGATGTTACGCCTTGGAAAAAGCGTGCATCTAATTTCAATTTAATTATTGCGGTAGCTTCCACACTTCCTCTTCTTCTTTCATTCATTGTTTTGAACTTGGCGGATCTGTCTGGGGCAGCAGTGCTCTTGACTGTGTTCCTTCCTCTCCAGCTATTGGTTGCTGCAATTGCAGCCTTTGTTACGCGAGGAAAAAGAGGAATCGCAGACTCATCACTGAATGTTTTGGTTTTCTTTGCAACCCTGTTTGTTGTGATCATGCTTGGATCGATTCTTTTTTCGATCGTTAGTTGGGGGATAAAGGCAGTAAGTCCTCACTTCATTTATCAAAACAATGTGTACATAACTCCGACCACTTCACTGGAATACGGTGGTGCTGGCCACGCACTTATTGGATCGTTACTTGTGGTTGGGCTTGCAACCTTGATTGCGGTCCCACTTGGACTTTCGGTAGCTGTGTACTTGACCGAAACTAGAGGCAGATTTAAGGGACCAGTTCGATTCTTGGCACAATCCATGAGTGGACTGCCTTCGATCGTTGCGGGACTTTTTGTATATGCACTGTTTGTAGCGACCAGAACAGTAAATCTTTCAGGTTGGCTAGGTTCGCTAGCTCTGGCTCTGCTTATGCTGCCAACAGTGGTTCGCATGTCTGAAGAAGTTTTGAAGCTAGTTCCGGGCGATCTGCGGTCAGCCGCACTCGCGCTTGGTGCACCTCAACGGCGCACTTTCTTCCAAGTCATCATGCCTACTGCAAAAGCCGGATTAATCACCGCGGTATTACTAGGAGTAGCAAGAGTGGTTGGTGAAACTGCACCACTCCTTCTAACAACACGTTTAATGTCTGAAACCAGCTTTAATCCGTTTTATGGAGACCTTGCCACGCTTCCAACATTTATTTTCTCAAATTTGACTGCTGGGTTTGACACCGGAAAAGCACGTGCTTGGGGAGCTGCATTCCTGCTACTTGCAGTCGTTGGTTTGATTTTTGCTACAACGCGCGCACTAACCTCACAAAAAGTTAAGTAAAGGAAGTCAAGAGATGACGATATTAGGAGAAGGCACAATGGATACACAGATCGCAAACTCAAACATTGCCGTTTTGGATGCTGAGAGTCATCTTGAAGCGCGCAACATTCATGTTTGGTTCAAGGAGCGCCACGTCCTGTCCGACGTCTCCCTGCATTTTCCAACAAATTCGGTAACTGCACTTATTGGTCCTTCGGGTTGTGGCAAGTCAACATTCATTCGTACCTTGAATCGAATGCATGAGTTGATTCCTGGTGCTGGATTAGCAGGATCCATTTATCTCGACAATGAAGATATTTATGCACCGGGGGTAGATCCAGTTAACATCCGCTTGCGCGTCGGCATGGTGTTCCAAAAGCCAAACCCATTCCCAACTATGACAATTAAGGGCAACGTTCTAGCTGGACTTCGATTGAATAATCGCCGCATCCGAGATGAAGATTCACTAGTTGAAAGTTGTTTAAATCGCGCAAGTATTTGGAATGAAGTTAAAGATCGCTTAGATGCTCCAGCTGGTTCGCTTTCTGGTGGACAGCAGCAACGACTTTGCATCGCCCGATCACTTGCGATGTCTCCAGAAGTTTTGTTGATGGATGAACCTTGCTCCGCATTAGATCCAGGATCAACCCGCCGAATTGAAGAAACTATACGTGAACTTTCGACTGACATGACGATCGTTATCGTGACTCACAACATGCAACAAGCTCAGCGCGTTTCAGACCAGACTGCATTCTTCTTAGCTGAGGAAGGCCAGCCAGGTCATGTGGTCGAATTTGGTTCAACAGACAATCTATTCTCCGCCCCAAATGATCCGAGAACCGAAGATTACGTAAATGGACGCTTCGGATAAATCGACACCAATTGTTTACCTAGAAATCATCTAAATGATTCCTAGAAGTGGATTCGACTTAACTCGAGTCTGTTGAACTCAGGGTGAGCCGGAAAACCCGGCACATTTCCAAAAGGAGAAAAAATGCGCCGCACTCTAGTAAGCGCAGTGGCCGCGGCCGCTGTAACTGCTTCACTATTCGCAGCAACTCCAGCTCAAGCAGCTGAAGTAGATATCAAGGGCTCTGGCTCATCATTCGCCGGTAACTTCCTAATTGATTGTGCAAGCCGTTACACAGCAAAGACTGGAAACAAAGTTTCCTACACTGCAACAAGCTCAGGTAAGGGCCGCGCCTCATTCGCAGCCGGAACTGATGACTTTGCAGGCTCGGACTCACTTTATGGTGCAACTGAAGCTGCACCAGCTGGTTACTCAACAATTCCAGTTATTGGTGGCCCGGTTGCAATCGTGTTCAACGTTGCAGGCGTGAACAACCTTCGTCTTGATGCAGCAACAGCTGCAAAGATCTTTGATGGAACCATCACTAAGTGGAATGATCCAGCAATTGTTGCCCTAAACAAGAAGGCAACTCTTCCAGACAAGAACTTCGTTGTTGTCTACCGTTCCTCAAACTCTGGAACAACCCAGAACGTACAGAACTACTTCCAGGAAACAATTGGTGGCGCATGGCCAGCAGCAAACCAGGCATGGGTTGGCGTAAAGACCGGTTCAGGCCAGGCAACATCAGCTGACCTAGTAGCAAAAGTCAAGGGAACATCCGGTGGCATTGGCTACGCAGATCTTTCTGACGTGAACGTAAAAATGGGTCGCGTTACTTTGAAGAATGCAAATGGTGAGTGGGTAAAGCCATCCGTTGCTTCCGCTACAAAGATGCTTTCAAAGCAGAAGATCGAATCCAATGGAAGCATCGACATCAACTTCACTAAGAAGATCAAGGGTGCATACCAATTGTCGATTGCAACATACCTAATGATTCCTACTGCAGGAGATAAGGCTCCAGCAGCTAAGGCATTCGCAAAGTATGCAATTGATACCTGCAGCAAGAAGCCAGCAAAGGGCTTCGCAGGATTCAAGGGTAAGAACTACAACACTGCACTAAAGCTCGCAAAGTAATTAGCTAGTCAAGTGGAGTGTGTGCGATTGCTACTGCAGTCGCACACACTCTGCGTTTAAGTAAAAGAGGAAGTAGGAGCGGCACTTAAATGATCAGGTCAACGAGAAAATTCGTCCCCTTGATAGTTGCTCTATTTTTGTCAGCCTGTACGCCCCCAATGCCACCCGAGTTCAAAGCTGAACTTGCCGAACGTTACGTAACGTGCGTTCCTGGAGAAATCTCGGTTTCAAGCGCTCCAGAATTATCAGAGATTGCCCAAACTTGGGTAGATGGCATCACTGAGAGTTGCTCAGACTTATCAGTCACTTTGGTAGATGCAGTAGAAGAAACTGAAACTCCAATTGATGTATTCATCAGCACTGCTGGGCAATCTCCAGCATGTTCAGTAGCAGCTAGTTCACCGATTGGTATCGATGCCGTTGCTATCGCCGTGACTGTAGAAGGACTTGATGGCGTAGTTTTCTCTCCAGCTTTATTGCACCGAGCACTTTCCGGCGGTATGACCTCTTGGGCTGATCCAGAGTTACAGGAACTCAACCCGGAAATAGAACTTACCGATACACCTCTGGTTTTGCGTCCTTCAGCTCGAACGCAAGAAATTGCAGCGCTTAATGAATGGATGTCCCGAATCGATCCCGTAGGTTGGCCAGCGAGCCCCAGTGAA
>JBIKSW010000004.1:0-13097 GCA_044348415.1 Candidatus Nanopelagicales bacterium | reverse complement strand
GCTGCATAGCCATCAGCGCCAACAACGTCTGCGTATTCCTGGGTAACGGGAGCTCCACCGACCATGATGATTACGTCATCGCGCATACCAGCCTTGGTAATTTCATGAATGTTTACCTTGAACATTGGCATTGTGGTTGTTAGGAATGCGGACATACCAACAACGTCCGGCTGATGTTCCTTGATTGCATCAATGAACTTCTCAGGTGCGCACTGCACACCGATATCAATAACTTGGAAGCCAGCGCCTTCAAGCATGATGTTCACTAAGTTCTTGCCAATGTCGTGGACGTCACCCTTGACAGTTCCCATCAGGAATGTTCCTACTGTTTCAGCACCAGTGTCGGCAAGTAGTGGACGCAAAACATCCAAGGCGCCACTCATTGCTCGGCCTGCGATCAACATTTCAGGTACGAAGTAGTCACCACGCTCGAACCGAGCGCCAACTTCTTCAAGTGAAGGGATCAATGAATCGAACAGGATTGAGTCAGGCGTTAGTCCTGCATCCAGTCCCATGTGGGTTAGCTCTAGCACGCGAGGTGCATTGCCTTCCATGGTGCGTTCGTACATTTCCTTTAGGATTTCGTCGGGTGTCATGCCGCTCCTTCTTGTTGTAAGCCTTGCACTTGGTTTAATTCTCGACGCATAAGTTGTGCGATGTGCAATTCATCGCCTGGGGTAATTCTCTCAGCCGGACCACTTACCGACAAAGCCGCAACTGCCTTACCGTTGGCACCCAAAACTGGGATCGCAACTGCAATCAGTCCTTGCTCAAGTTCGTTACGAATAACTGCGTAACCAACTTCGCGAGCTTTTCGAATGTGCTGATCTAGTAATGCGAAATCTGTAATTGTTTCTGTAGTGCGCGGCGCCAAAGTGCTCGGCACGGTAGCTCCACCAAAAGCAATTAACACTTTGCCGGCTGCTGAGCAATGTGATGGCACGCTTTCGCCTACCCAGTTACGGCTTCCTAATAGATAGGAGCCTTCAACCTGGGCTATGTTGTCGATACCGTTATGTCCGGTTACCGCAAGGCTGACAGTTTCGTGAGTAATGTCGGCAATCCGTTCCATTGCTGGAGTTAGTGAGCCAATCAGAGCCGTGTAAGCACCGCCGCGAACTGCAAACTGGTTTAAAACTGGCCCGGCTTCAAAGCCACCAACTGTGCTTCGGGCCAAAAGTCCGCTGCGTTCCAAGGCGCTAAGAATTCGAGAAGTCGTTCCCTTAGCAAGGCCGGTGGCCGCAACTAATTCGCTTAAAGTTTGCGGATCCTCCGAATTAATAACTCGGATCAAAAGGTCACAGGCGCGATCAATTGATTGCGTTCCAGTTACTGGCTTTTCGCCTAACTCTTCGTTCATCACGCCTCCCCCTATATAGAGGTCAAATCTCGATCTGAAGCTTTCGAGAAAGTTTCACGATCTGGAACCTATGTTCCACATCGTACGCTAACATATCGGGTATTCGTCAAGCCTTTTTGATGAAAAGTTTCAACTTGTTATCTAACTAGATAGCCGCACAACAGGAGCCCGTTATGTTCCAGAACAAAAGCCCACGTTATGAAATTCTTTCGCAGGATGCCATGGCAGTCCTGGATAAGGGTTGGCGACGCATTGTTTCCGAAATGGGAGTCGAGTTTATGCACGACCGCGCTTTGGACCTGTTCCGCGCTGCTGGTCAAAAGGTTGAGGGCAATAACGTTAAGTTCGATCCGGAATGGATCCTGGAACAAGTTGCTAAGGCGCCGAGTGAATTCACGTTGCAGGCACGCAACCCAGAGAAGAACGTAATCATTGGTGGCGACAACATGGTTTTTGCTGGCGTTTACGGTCCGCCGTTTGTGCGCGACTTGGGTGAGCGCCGTGATGGAACTCTTAAGGACTTCCAGAACTTCACCAAGCTTGGTCACATGTTTGGTGATCTAGACGTATCGAGCAGTGTTGTTGTTGAACCAAACGATGCCCACCTTGATACTCGTCACATCGACATGATCTATAACTTAATGACACTTAGCGATAAGCCATTTATGGGCAACGTTGTAACCGGCCTTAACGCCAGAGACACAATCAAAATGTCTGAAATTATTTTCGGTTCCCGCGAGAGCATTGAAAAAACTCCGGCAATCATTTCTTTGATTAACTGCAACTCTCCACTTCGCTGGGATGATCGCATGTTGGAGTCATTGTTTGAATACAGCGAAGCTGGTCAGCCTTGCGTTCTTACGCCATTCCTATTGATGGGCGCAATGAGTCCAGTAACAATTCCGGCTTCTTTGGTTCAGCAGATTGCTGAAGCATTGAGCGGTATTGCATTGGCACAGCTGGTGCGTCCAGGTTGCCCAGTTGTGTTTGGATCATTTCTTTCAAACATTGACATGCAGTCCGGTTCCCCAATGTTTGGAACTCCAGAATCAGCAATGGGTCTACTTTGCACTGGCCAGATCGCTCGCCACTTCAACTTGCCATTCCGTGGTGGTGGTGGCCTAAACGCTGCACAGACTGTTGATGCCCAAGCCGGTTACCAAACTTTGATGACTATGCACGCAACCTTCTTGGCTGGAACTAACTTCGTTATGCACGCAGCCGGCTGGCTTGAAGGTGGCCTAGTGGCTTGTTATGAAAAGTTTGTTATGGACGTTGAAATTCTTCAGGCCATGCAGGCTGAGTTCACTCCATTTGAAATCGATGAAGCATCCTTGGCATTCGAAGCTCATGAAGAATCTGGTCATGGTGGTCACTTCCTAGGAACCCAGCACACTATGGAAAGATTCCGCGATTGCTTCTACCGACCATTCCTGTCTTCAGCAGATAACTTTGATCGCTGGTCACGAAATGGTTCAAAGACAACAGATGTGCGTGCAAACGAACTTGCACACAAAATGATCGACGAATATGAAGCTCCAGCAATGGATTCGGCAATCAAAGAAGAGCTTGACGAATGGGTCGACAAGCGCAAAAAGGAGTTACTAGCATGAAATCAGATATCGATATTGCTCGGGCAGCTACGACTGAATCAATTGTTTCAGTTGCAGCAAAAATCGGTATTCCAGCAGATGCAGTTCTGAATTATGGTCCAACCAAGGCCAAGATCAACATGGACTTCATTTCTTCGCTGAAATCAAAGCCAAACGGCAAGCTAATTCTCGTTACCGCGATGACACCAACACCTGCGGGTGAAGGAAAGACAACAACCACTGTTGGTTTGGGCGATGGCCTAAATGCCATTGGCAAGAAGGCGATCGTTTGTTTGCGCGAACCATCCCTTGGACCATGCTTTGGCATGAAGGGCGGAGCTGCCGGTGGCGGTTTTGCTCAGGTAGTTCCGATGGAAGATATCAACCTTCATTTCACTGGTGACTTCCATGCCATAGGTGCTGCACATAACTTGCTCTCAGCAATGCTTGATAACCACATCTACTGGGGCAACGACCTTGGTATCGATGTGCGACGCATTGCCTGGAAGCGCGTTATCGACATGAACGATCGTGCGTTGCGTGAGATCACAGCCGCTCTTGGTGGACCAGGAAACGGTTACCCACGCGAGGCTGGATTTGATATCACAGTTGCCAGCGAAGTTATGGCGATTCTTTGTCTTGCAATGGACCTAGATGATCTAGAGCGACGTCTTGGAAACATTGTTGTTGGATACACCCGCGACAAGGTTGCAGTTACTGCAGCACAGCTAAATGCAAATGGTGCGATGACTGTTCTTCTCAAAGATGCGCTGATGCCAAACTTGGTTCAAACACTTGAGAACAATCCAGCATTTGTTCACGGTGGACCATTTGCAAACATTGCTCATGGTTGCAATACCGTGCTTGCAACAGACACTGCGCTGAAGCTTGGTGACTACGTTGTAACCGAAGCTGGCTTTGGAGCAGATCTTGGTGCTGAGAAGTTCTTTGACATTAAGTGTCGTAAGGCAAAACTTGAACCAGCAGCAGCTGTAATCGTTGCAACTGTGCGCGCTCTAAAAATGCATGGTGGCGTTGCTAAGGATGATCTTGGAAAAGAAAACGTCGCTGCCGTTGAAGCAGGACTTGCAAACCTAGGTCGACATATTCGTAACGTACAAAAGTTCGGCGTCCCAGTTGTTGTTGGAGTTAACAACTTCACAACTGATACCGATGCAGAATTTGCTGCAGTGCAAAAGTACTGCGCCGAAATGGGCGTAGATGCAATTCGCTGCACCCACTGGGCAGAAGGCAGCAAGGGAACAACTGAACTTGCAAAGAAAGTTGTTGAACTAGCGGAAAGTGGCGTTGCTGCTTTCAAGCCGCTTTATCCAGACAACATGTCACTTTGGGACAAGGTCTCAACAATCGCAACTGAAATCTACGATGCAGCTGAGGTTGTCGCCGACAAGAGCGTAAAGGATCAGTTCAAGGTATTTGAAGATGCCGGCTACGGTCACTTCCCGATCTGCATGGCAAAGACTCAGTACTCATTCTCAACTGATGCAGCAGCCAAGGGTGCGCCATCTGGCCACACTGTTGCGATTCGGGAGATCCGATTGAGCGCTGGTGCCGAGTTCATAGTTGTCGTAACTGGCGACATCATGACAATGCCAGGCCTGCCAAAGGTTCCAGCTGCAAATACCATCAAGCTCGAAAATGGTGAAGTTGTCGGTTTGTTCTAACAAATTGATAAAACGCCTGACAAGTGTTGCCCATGACGCATAACGTTGCGCCATGGGCAACACTCATTTGGCGGAAGCTAGCTCCGTCCAATCAGTAGATCGAGCTCTAACGATCCTCGAGATTCTGGCCCAACGCGGTGAATCCGGTGTAACTGAAATTGCCGCCGACTTAGGTGTTCACAAATCAACCGCTTCTCGTTTAATGACTGCGTTACTAAATCGTGGATTAGTTGATCAAGTTTCCGATCGTGGTCGCTATCGCTTAGGTCTTGGCCTGGTCCGCTTGGCAGGTTCAGTAACTAGTTCGCTGGATGCAGTGTCGGGATCGCGCACAGTAACAAAGGCACTGGCAACCGAAGTTGGCGAAACCGTAAACATTGCAGTACTCGACAACAATCAAGTCCTATACGTGGATCAAGTAATGGGCCCATCATTGGTTTCTATGCGAAGTTGGCTTGGACAGAGTGTTCCAACTCATTGCACGGCTAGCGGTAAAGCCCTAACGGCCTGGCTTGAGTCCACAGAACGAATTGCAGCTCGGCCCGACTCCTGGGAAAAGTTAGCCCAAAACACAATTACATCTGGGGCAGCGCTGGAAAAAGAACTTGCTCGCGTGCGAGAACTTGGTTATGCCGTTGCCAATCAAGAAATGGAAACGGATTTCATGGCAGTAGCTGCGCCGATTCGTGACGAGCATGGTGAAGTCACCGCTGCTTTAGTGATTTCCGGACCAGCAAGCCGGATTAAGCCTGAAGACTTTGAGTCATTAGGCCACATTGTGAAACAAAGTGCATCCAAGCTTTCGGGTAATCCGAACTTCTGGCGAGAGTAAGGTTTTTACCTATGAAATACGAAAAAGTGACTGAGCTATTCATTGATGGAAAACGTCAAGGAAGTTCGTCGGGCGAAATCAGAAATGTATTGCATCCTGCAGATGGTCACTTAGTTGCAACCTTTCACGAAGGCGGAGCCGCTGACACAGTTTCAGCAATCAATGCTGCGCGGAACGCTTTCGACGGAACCCACTGGCCATCATTTAGTGGCGAGCAGCGCGGCAAAATTTTAGAACAAGTTGCTGAAATTCTTGAGCGCGACAAAGAACTTTTTGCCCAAGCAGAATCCGAAGATACTGCCAAGCGAATCGTTGAAGCGCGTTATGACATCGATGACGTTATTTCAGTTTTTAAATACTTTGCCAAGCTCGCACCGAAGCCGCATGATCGCGAAGTCGACCCAGGTCGTGAAAATGTTCGAAGCACAATGACATCTGAACCAATTGGCGTGGTTGCGATGATTACCCCATGGAACTATCCCCTGCTCCAAGCTTCTTGGAAGATGGCGCCAGCCATCGCTAGTGGCTGCACATTTGTTATTAAGCCAAGTGAACTAACGCCGACAACAACATCAATGATGATGGATGTGTTTGCCGAAGCGGGACTACCAGCCGGAGTTGCGAATTTAGTTCTAGGTGCGGGAGCAGTTGCTGGTGGTCCACTAAGCACGCATCCAGGCGTAGACATGGTTTCATTCACTGGCAGCCTTGCAACGGGTAAGCGCCTGATGATTAATTCCGCCGAAACTGTTAAGCGTGTTGCCCTAGAGCTTGGTGGCAAGAATCCAAACATTATCTTTGCTGATGCTGATCTTGATGCTGCAATTGATAACGCGTTAACTGCTGTCTTCTTGCACTCAGGTCAAGTGTGCTCGGCTGGCGCAAGACTTTTGGTTGAGAAGAAAGTTCACGACCAAGTTGTTGATGAGATCGCACGTCGAGCCGAACTAATCAGACTTGGTGGTGCTCACGATGAAGATGCTGAAACCGGCGCACTTATCAGTGCTGCGCATCGCGACAAAGTAGAGCGCTACGTGGCTGACGCACTTGCCGAAGGCGCAGTACTTCGGGCTGGTGGTAAACGACCTGAAGGATCCCAATTTGCCAATGGTTTCTTCTACCGACCAACTGTTTTAGATAACTGCACAACTGAAATGACATGTGTTCAAGATGAATCCTTTGGGCCAATCCTGACCGTTGAAACTTTCGAGACCGAAGAAGAAGCAATCAAACTTGGCAATGACACGATCTTTGGTCTTGCCGGTGCAGTTTGGACCAAGGATTCTGAGAAAGCACAGCGCATGGCTCGCCGCTTACGTCACGGAACTATTTGGATCAACGACTACCACCCTTATGTTGCACAGGCAGAATGGGGTGGCTTCAAACAATCTGGTAACGGGCGTGAACTTGGCGAAGCCGGACTAGCAGAATATCTAGAGCACAAGCACATTTGGCAAAATCTAGCTCCAGCACCATCGGAGTGGTTCACCCCAGCGAAAGGGCAAGTAAATGTCTAATAACTCGAGTGCAATCTCAGTAAAGAACTTGTGGCAGGTCTTTGGGCCCAACCCAGAAAAAATTGTTGACAGTCCAGATGCCAGCTTGCCGCGCGCTGAACTTCGCGAAAAGACTGGCAATACTGCCGCAGTTCGTGATGTGTCATTTGATGTTGCACCGGGTGAAGTATTCGTTGTCATGGGGCTTTCAGGTTCGGGTAAGTCAACGCTGGTTCGCTGCTTAACTCGGCTGATTGAACCAACTGCTGGAAGTGTTGTGCTTGATGGCGAAGACATTATGCAGGCCAATGACGCACGACTTCGTGAATTACGTCGTACCAAGTTTTCTATGGTGTTCCAGAACTTTGGGTTATTGCCACACCGCAAAGTTATTGACAACATCGCTTTCGCACTTGAAGTGAATGGCGTGAGTAAAGAAAAGCGTCATGCCCGAGCAAGTGAAGTAATTGAGCTAGTTGGGTTACAAGGATTTGCCTACGCGTATCCAGAGCAACTTTCTGGTGGTATGCAGCAGCGCGTTGGCTTAGCTCGCGCGCTTGCTGTTGATCCGGAAGTTATGTTCTTAGACGAACCATTCTCGGCACTTGATCCCCTGATCCGCCGTGACATGCAAACTGAAGTAATTCGACTTCACGAAGAACTAGGCAAGACCATGGTCTTCATTACTCATGACTTGTCAGAAGCGCTAAAGCTTGGCGATCGTATCGCAATCATGCGCGATGGCGCCGTCGTCCAAATGGGAACTGCTGAAGAACTAATTGCAAACCCTGCTGATGCATATGTTGAAGACTTCACTCGCGATGTTCCAAAGTCACATGTTTTGAGCGTGCGAACAATTGCGCGTCCATTAGCTGACTCTGAAACAGCAACTGGACGAACCATTCCTGCGGAAACCATAATCCGAGATGCAACAGCTGCGGTGCTTGATGCGAATGGCCCTGTCGCAGTTGTGGCAAATGGAAATGTGATTGGCTACATCAAGTCGCGTGATATTTTGCAGGTCGTCGCAGGTGGTTCGCCGGCATGAGCGTTCGGACTGAACCTGCGATTGCAATTGCGCCAAAAGCAATCCGTCGAAGTTGGCTCGCAGCAGGGCTGGTATTTGTATGGGTTGGCCTAGCTCAGGTCTTGCAAGGTAAAGGAACTCTGGAACTGGCCGTTCCAGAAAACTCCGCTTTTACCGCTTGGGCTGGTGAAGTCGCAGACTCAATTAGAGATAACCGCAATGATGGCCTTGCTTTCAAGTACTTCTTCAATCCAATTCGAGAGTTTGTCGATGGGTTTGTAAACATCATTCGGGAATTCATTGCAATTCCTAATGGCAGTTCCAGCATTCCAGTTCTGGGTTGGCTCGGAGTTATCTCGGTGATTGGTTTTGTGGTCTTTGCAGTATCCAATGTTCGGATGGCATTTGCTGCAGTTGCCTTAACCTTTACTTGCGGTGCTCTTGGCCTATGGACCGATTCCATGGACACCCTGGCTATGACTTTTGCGGCGGTAATTCTTTCGCTAGCTATTGGTATCCCAATTGGAATCTGGGCTGGTCTATCTGATCGAGTTTTAAAGGTCGTTACTCCAATTCTCGATTTAGCTCAGATTTTGCCAACTTTGGTTTACTTAGCTCCTCTGGCGCTTTTCTTCCTAATTGGTCCAGCCTCAGCAACAATTGCAACGATGGTTTACAGCATTCCAATTGCAGTTCGCTTAACGGCATTTGGTATCCGAGGTGTGCCGACTAGTCCAGTAGAGGCTGGAACTTCAATGGGCACAACCAAACGACAACTGCTCCAAAAAGTTCAGTTACCTATGTCTTCACGAACCATAATCATGGGTGTTAATCAAACAGTTATGGCGGCACTTTCATTCGTTGTTATCGCCGCACTGATTGGTGCACCTGGTTTAGGTAAGCCAGTTATTGATGCCTTGATTATTAGAAATGTTGGCGATGGATTTGTTGCAGGCATCGCAGTTGTTTTGCTTGCAATCATGTTGGATCGCAGCACCTCAGCTGCGATCACAAAAAAGGACACATTCGTTCCACCATCGGATGCCGATCGTAAACGCCGGAAGCTGGCTTTACTTGTCGCAGGCATTGCCGCGATTGTTGGCATAGTTTTGTCGCGCCAAATGGCTTGGGCCGCATTCTTTCCAAAGCAAATTGACATCAGCAATCAGGTTGCAGACGCATCTGACGCCGGCGTTACTTGGGTTACCGAGAATATGGAACTCTTAACTGCCGGCTTTAGTAAAGCAGTTACTGTTGGAGTTTTGAATCCGCTAGAGAGTGTTCTAGCTAATTCACCTTGGTACTTAACAATTGCAATGATTTCTTTGCTTTCACTGATACTCGGTGGAATTAGATCAGCGATTGTTTCTGCCACACTGCTTTTGGCAGTCGTTGCAACTGGACTTTGGTACGACACCATGATCACATTCACACAAACCATCGTGGCAACTTTGCTCACCATGATTGTTGGTGTGGTACTTGGCGTTTGGATCGGCCGAAGTGTCCGTGCCGAGCGCGCCCTTCGACCAATCTTGGATGCCGGGCAAACCTTGCCTGCATTTGTTTACTTAATCCCAATGCTTGGTTTCTTTGGGCCATCAAGATTCACCGCAATCGCAACAGGCATCGTGTATTCGATCCCCATTGTGGTCAAAATTGTGGGTCAAGGCATCCGAGATGTGCCGGTAAACATGGTGGAAGCAGCCACTTCTACAGGTTCCACAAAGTGGCAACTTATAACGAAAGTACAACTTCCAGCCACAAAGAAGTCCCTGCTCCTAGCAACTAATCAAGGATTGATATTTGTACTTGCAGTTGTGGTTATTGGTGGCTTTGTCGGCGGTGGCGGACTTGGCTATTTGGTGCTCTTAGGGGCCTCAAAGCCTGAATTACAAGGCAAAGGCCTGGTTGCAGGCTTCTGTATCTTGTTACTCGGTGTGATGATTGACCGAATTGCCCAGTACATGGTGGCCCGAAATTCGGCCCCAAAGCACTAGATTTCAAACTAACAAACGTTGGTTTGAAGGACTGTCGCAAGGCAGTTCATTTCCTAGCGAGGAGATAAGAATGGTTCGGAACAAAAGAGTTGGTGCAAAAGCCTCTGCGCTTGCCGCAGCAGCTGCATTGTTGCTAACTGCATGTGGTGGCGCAGGTGTTGATGCAGAAGCATCAGCAGCACCATCAGGTGATGCAGCAGCAGCTTGTGGTTCATACGCGATCGCAATGCACGCTTGGGTTGGTTACACAGCTTCAGCACAGGTCATAACCGAAGTTGCCAAGGCAAACGGTTGCGACATTTCGCAGGTAACACTTGCTGAAGCAGGCGTAACTTACGATGCAATGGAAAGTGGATCTGTTGACCTAGTCGTAGAAGACTGGGGCGGCGGCCGCTGGCAAGAATGGGCAGATCGTGGCGCACTTGTTGAAGTTGGCGACAACGGAAACGTAGGCATCATCGGTATGTACGTTCCACAGTGGATGGCTGATGAATACCCAGACATCACTGATTCAGCAAACCTAAACAAGTACGCTGACCTTTTCGTCACAGACGAATCAAAGGGTAAGGGCGCTTGGTATGAAGGTCCTCCGGGATACACCACAATTGGCGAAAAGCTAGTTTCTGCTAATAACCTTAACTTCACAGTTCTTCCTCAAGGCTCAGAAGCAGCTTTGATTGATGTGTTCACTAAGGCAGCAGAAAACAAGACTGCAGCCATTGGTTACTGGTGGACACCACAGAACTTCCTAGCGAAGGTTCCTATGGCTCGCGTTAATTTCCCAGCTAATGACTGGACAGACGCAGAAAAGGCTTCAGGTCTAACTGACTACCCAGAGTTACCTCTGATCAAGTTGGCAACACCTAAGGCAATGGATGCTAACGATGCTTTCACCAAGATCGTTAAGAACTTCAAGTGGACAAATGATGACCAGAATGCGGTTGCAGCTGACATCGAAAGCGGAACGGATCCTGCAGTAGCAGCCCAGAAGTGGATCGATGCAAATGCTGACACAGTAGCTGGTTGGCTTAAGTAAGTCCGCCTAGTAAGTCACCTAAAACTGGTGGGTCCAAGAAATTGGGCCCACCAGTTTTTTCATTTCGCTTGACCTTGGGCAATATCAAGAGGACGATTATCTTGTTGCGCACAACGCACTCTGTTGCATAGTTCGCAACACTAGATTTCAAGCGAATGAGGGTTAATCGTGAAAAAAATCGTAATCATTGGTGGCGGAATAGTTGGTTCTTCACTTGCAGACGAACTTACCGAGCGTGGTTGGACAGACGTCACAGTTCTTGAACAAGGTCCGATGCCCGCTCCTGGTGGATCAACTTCACATGCACCAGGTCTAGTTCAAAAAGTAACCGGCAATAAAACGCTTGCTGCTATGGCAGACCAAACCATCAACAAACTTTTAACGGTTTCGAATGAAGAAGGCCCTGGCTTTTATCAAGTTGGATCACTTGAGATCGCAACAACTCCAGAACGCCTAAAGGAACTGCACCGTCGCACCGCGTGGCTTCATGCCTACGGTTACGAAGCTGAAGTTATCTCACCCGAGCGTGCCGGTGAACTTCATCCAGTTTTAGATCCGACAAAAATTTTAGGCGCAATCTACTGCCCTACCGATGGAATTGCTAAGGCAGTTCGCTCAGTCCAGGCCTTGCAAAGACTTGCGGAATCTCGTGGTGCAATCTTTAAAGATCGCACCGAAGTAATTTCCATTGAACAAGAAGCGGGTCAAGTAACTGGTGTTATGACTGATCAAGGTTTCTTCCCAGCTGAAATCGTAATTTCTTGCGCTGGTATTTGGGGTCCAAAAGTTGGCCGCATGTTTGGCATGGCAAAAGCGTTCCAACCACTTGCCCACCAACTTGCCTGGACCGAAGACATACCTTCGCTTGCGGATCAAACCGAAGAGATCACAATTCCAATCATGCGTCACCAAGGCGAAGACCTGTACTTCCGTCAGCGTTTCAATGGCATGGGAATCGGTTCCTACTTGCACCGGCCACTGACCGTTGAATCTGAAGAAATCCTGCCGTTCGACAAGGCAGAAATCATGCCAAGCCAGATGCCGTTTACCGCTCCAGAGTGGGAACCGGTTCAAGGAATCGCGGGCACAGTCTTACCCGAACTTAAGGATGCCAAAATCGTCGATGGTATGAACGGAATGTTCTCGTTCACCGTTGACACTTTCCCGCTTATGGGTGAATGGAACGGACTTAAGGGTTTCTGGGTTGCCGAAGCAGTTTGGGTAACGCAAGCCGTGGGAGTTGCTCGCGCTACTGCCGAATGGATCATCGACGGTCATCCAAAGCTTGCTGTTCATGAATGCGATGTCAATCGTTTTGAACCGCACCAACTTGGACCAAACCACATTTTGATGCGTGGTGCGCAAAACTACGTTGAGGTTTACGACATCATCCATCCATTGCAGCCAATGGAAAAGCCTCGCCCACTTCGCACCACAGGTTTCTACCATCGCCAGCAAGAGCTCGGTGCCTACTTCTTAGAAGCTTCAGGCTTTGAACGCCCACAGTGGTACGAAGCAAACAAAGATTTAGTCGCAAAGTATCCAACACCAGCTCGTGATGAATGGTCAGCTCGTTACTGGTCTCCAATCATTGGCGCCGAAGCACAATACGTTCGTGAAAATGTTGGACTGTTCGACATCACTTCACTTAAGCGAATTGAAGTAACAGGTAAGGGCTCAATGGAGTTCTTGATGGAACAAACCACAGGAAAACTTGATAAAGCTCCAGGCTCAGTTACTTACTGCCTGATGTTGACTAAAGATGCGGGAATTCTTTCTGACGTTACGGTCACTCGCCTATCTGAAACTCACTTTATGATCGGCGCTAACAGCGCAATCGATGTTGCCCGACTAAAGTCTGCAGCACCTGACACCGTTCACATCAAGGACATAACTTCCGGAACTGTTGGACTTGGTTTATTCGGACCACATGCTCGCAAGGTAGTTGAGAAGTTAACGAACGTTGATGTATCAAATGAAGCATTTGGGTACTTCAAGGCCAAGTCACTTTACTTAGATCAGGTTCCAGCAACCCTTTGGCGCTTGTCATATGTTGGTGAACTCGGTTATGA
>JBIKSW010000112.1:0-3810 GCA_044348415.1 Candidatus Nanopelagicales bacterium | reverse complement strand
AAATTCGCAAGTTGATCGTCGAAGAACTTCACGCATTGATCAAGAACTAATCAGAGAAGAGATACAAATGGCAGAGCTACGGTCGTTCATCTACATCGACCAAATGCAACCTCAAACCATGTGCTACTTAGGTTCATGGGTTAAGGGTGCTTTGCCACGCGCAAACATGGCTGCTCAAGTAATTGAAGTAGCACCAGGTCTGGACATCGAAGCGCTTACCGACGTTGCGCTAAAGCATGCGAACGTTCAAGCGGGAATTTTGTTTGTGGAACGAACTTTTGGTTACCTAGAGATTCACGGTCCGACTGAAGAAGTTCGCGCCGCAGGTCAGGCAGTACTTGCTGCCTTAGGTGCCACTGAAGCAGAAGCGACAAAACCAAAAATCTTGGCATCCCGCGTTGTGCCATCGGTAGATCAGCAGCATGCATTCCTTATCAATAGGAACAAAGTTGGATCCATGATTTTGCCGGGCGAATCTCTTTACATCTTGGAAGTCCAGCCGGCTTCATACGCGATCTTGGCAACCAATGAAGCTGAGAAAGCAACTGACATCAAAGTTGTTGACTATCGAATGATTGGTGCAACTGGTCGCGTTTACCTTTCAGGAAAAGAAGCAAATGTTCGAGCAGCTGCAGAAGTTGCAGAGCAAGTTTTGAGTGAACGCTAATGTCCACTGATAATGAAATGCTGCGTTCGCTAGTGCGCGAAGCACTACGTGATGCCCTCGGGGGAGCCGATGGTATTCGCGATGCTGCTAAAGCACTCTCGGGTCAAAGCCAACAACCAATGAAAACTGCACAAGTAGTAGAAGTGGTTTCGCTAAGCAGTAATTCGGATGTATCTAATTTTGTAAATCGCGTACTTGACTTAGCGTCAGACTCAAAAACTCTTAACGCTATGCGCCAAGGCGAACTTGTATTTCAGCTAGGCAATGCAACGTCGAGCCATAGCAATCATGATTCTGGTACCACTCGCATTGAAAAGGGTGCCGTCACCGAATCAACAATCAGAAAAGCTGCCGAGTCAGGATCAACTTTGATCGTGGCCCGGAAGGTAGTCGTTACATCACTTGCGCGCGATAAGGCGCGGGATTTGGGTGTGACGATTATTAGAGAAAGTCAACAAGATAATCAGAAGGGATCGGTGATGCGCTGATGTTAAAAGCGCGAGTCATCGGCAATGTATGGGCGACCCGTCGTCTAACCGAGATTCCCAATGGGGCTTTTCTCGAAGTCGAAGTTGAAGGTGGCGCTCACTTGGTTGCCTTTGACGTTCTAGGTTCCGGAATTGGCGAAAGCGTTTTGGTTTCAACGGGCTCGGTAGCAGCCTCGTGGTTCCCGGACGTCACTCCACCAATTGACGCTCTCATTATCGGTTCGATTGATGAGAACACTAAGAGTTCTGGGAAGCACAGCGCTTCCTAGTACAGCGCCTGAGAAATCAGGTTAAGAAAAAGCAAGACCCGAAAGCGGACACCCGTTCGCAATCACAAAGTAGGAGAAAGTTATGTCAAGCAACGCACTGGGCTTGATCGAGACTAAGGGATATGTAGCTGCTGTAGCTGCTGCAGATGCCATGGTTAAGGCAGCCAATGTAACTATTGTTGCGCGTGAAGAAGTTGGCGACGGCCTTGTGGCTGTAGTCATCGTGGGAGATGTCGGTGCAGTTAAGGCTGCAACTGATGCAGGTGCTGAAGCAGTTAACCAAGTTGGCGAACTAGTTTCACAGCACGTAATTCCACGTCCACACGCAGAATTAAACAAGTTCTTTAAAGTAGGCGAGTCCGCGTGAGTACGGGCCCGCTCGTAGCAGGGCCCGAACTACGCGTCTACTTGCTTGTTGAAGAGCTCCAGCAGCAATTCGCTGCTTACATGAGCACGCCGACGCGAGCCCGTGGTTACCCGCCTTACGGTGGTCAGCATTCGTTGATCATTGAGGTGGCACCCGGGCTTGCGATCGAGCGAGTAATTGACTTGGCGCTGAAGTCGGTACCTGAAGTTGAACCTGGCATTTTGTTCGTGGAACGCCAATTCGGAGTTCTGGAAGTACATGCTTCCGACATCGAATTAGTGAAGCGAGCTGGTCAGGCAATTCTTGATGGCATTAACGCATCAGCCGCTGATCAACTTCGCCCACGAATTCTTTACAGCGATATCATCGAAAACATAACGGATCAGCATGCGATTATTTTGAATCGAAACCGTCAAGCTTCGATGGTTATGCCCGGTGAATCACTATTGGTATACGAAATGACTCCAGCGCTATTTGCAACAGTGGCAGCAAACGAAGCTGAAAAAGTTGCACCTGATGTGACGCTGGTAGATGTACAAATGATCGGCGCAGCTGGTCGGGTTTACATGAGTGGAACAACTGAAAGTGTGACAAAGGCTCGTGATGCAATCACGCAGGCTCTTGAAGCCGTAGTTGGACGCGACCAAGGATAGGCATTTTTCTTCCCCAAAAGTGACAAAACATATTGGTAACTAAGCCAAAATAAAGATGTCGGTAGGAGAGTTAAATGAGTGGGTATTCGAACGAACCTGCAAAGTTGCATGAGTTTGCACGTGACGCTGTGGCGAAGTTTGGCTATTCACCAGAGTCTGAAGTTTCGCTATTGAACATTTCTGAGAATGCCACCTTTAAGGTGGTCGATAGCAATACCGGCAATGACACGATTCTGAGAATTCATCGGCCGTTCTATCACACCGCGCAAGCAATCCAGAGTGAGCTGGATTGGGTGCAAGCATTGCGCGAGGTACAACTTGTAAGAACTCCGGCGATTTTGCCTGCGGGATCTGGCGAGCAAATCATTCTTGCGAAAGATTCAACAGGCGAAGAGCGTCATGCTGTGATGTTTGAATTTATGCCAGGTGTGGAACCTACGGAAGATCGACTAGTTGATGATTTCAAAACTTTAGGTGCGATCACAGCTCGCCTGCATGATCAATCAAAGCAATGGCAGCGTCCAAGTAACTTCTTTAGGTTTACTTGGGATTTTGAAACTGCACTTGGCCCTAATGGTCATTGGGGTTCTTGGCGCGACGGCCTTGCAATGGGTCCAAGTGAATTAGAAATTCTTGGCCGACTTTCCGACACTTTGGGATCTCGACTAGAACGATACGGAAAATCCAAGGATCGCTTTGGGTTAGTTCACGCCGATATGAGACTTGCAAATTTGCTCGTGGCAGGTAAGGACGTGACTGTGATCGACTTCGATGATTGTGGATTTAGTTGGTTTATGTATGACCTAGGTTCATCAGTTTCATTTATTGAAGACCACCCTTTAATTCCAGATATGACTGCATCTTGGGTAGATGGCTATCGCAGCGTCGCGGAGTTAAGTAAAGAGGAAGAGGCAGAACTTCCAACCTTCATAATGTTCCGTCGCCTATTACTCGTCGCCTGGGTGGGAACGCATCAAGATACAGATACCGGCAAGGAAATGGGAGCCAATTTCACCAAAGTAAGTTGTGAATTGGCCGAAAACTATCTGTCAAAGTTTGCATAATTGTAAGAACCTTTCGAGAGCACGTAAGGAAACTAGGAGAGAGTATGTTTACTTCAGTAAATGGATATTCCGTCGTTGTTACTGGCGGAACCAAAGGCATAGGTAAAGGCATAGCTAGAGTCTTTGCAAAAGCCGGCGCAAATGTATTGATCACTGGTCGAGATGAAGCTAGTGCAAAGTCCGCCTGTGCCGAACTAACTGCCTTAGGTGGGGGCACTGTTACTTATGTTCTCGCTGAAGTTAGTAGCAAGTCAGCTTGCGAGATGGTTGCCAAAACCGCAATCGAGCGCAACGGCGGCATC
>JBIKSW010000111.1:0-3812 GCA_044348415.1 Candidatus Nanopelagicales bacterium | reverse complement strand
ACACGAACTTTTGGACTTGGCAACCATTGGATGCGTCGAACTAACTTCAAAACAAAAAGCTGCCTTAGCTATTCCCCTTCCAAAGAAGTAGTTTTATGAAGTTTGTCTTAGCGACCAGAAATGCGCACAAAGCTACCGAGCTCAAGCGAATACTGGAAGAGCTAGACCTTGATTGTGAACTACTGACAGTTGCTGATTTCCCTGGTGCTCCTGAAGTAGAAGAAACCGAAACCACCTTCGAGGGCAATGCGCTATTAAAGGCACGCGCGTTAGCTAAGTTCACAGGCTTGGCTGCAATTGCAGATGACTCAGGAATTTGTGTTGATGCACTTGATGGCAATCCTGGTGTGCTTTCAGCTAGATGGTCTGGGGCAACCGAAAACGTGGATCAAGCAAACCTTGATTTAGTCCTTGAGCAAATTAAAGATGTACCGACAGAAAGTCGGGGTGCAAAGTTTGTTTGCGCGGCAGTTGCTGTTTTTCCAGATGGAAAAGAACTTGTTGCCACAGGCGAAATGCTTGGAAGTCTTCTCAATGCACCAACAGGTGAAAATGGATTTGGCTATGATCCGATTTTTGTGCCAACTGGATTTACCAAGACGACTGCTCAAATGACTGCGTCAGAAAAAGATGCAATTAGCCATAGAGGCAAAGCGCTAAATCAGTTAGCGCATCAGATAAGTGAAGTTATTTCGAAGTCTTGATCTTTAGGTCTTGATAATGGTGCGGGAGGGGGGACTTGAACCCCCACACCCGAAGGCGCCAGATCCTAAATCTGGTGCGTCTGCCAATTCCGCCACTCCCGCACGTGGGCTCTATTCTGTCAGGAATTAGCGCCAAATTCATAATCGGGATCTGGCCCCGTAGATTTCAGGGACTAATTCACAAGCGTGCTCTTTGGATCAAATCCAAAGGGTAATTCAAGGCGATTTTCTGCCATCAAGGATTCGTTACACAAAATATCGATCGTTTTGCCATCAGCAACTATGGTTCCCTGCGAGAGAATCACGGACCTGGCACAAAGTTCAAGGGCGTATGGCAGATCGTGAGTAACCATGAGCAGTGTGATGTCGAGACCTCGCAGAATATCCGCAAGTTCCCGACGACTGGCTGGATCTAAATTCGAACTTGGTTCATCCAGAACCAGAATCTCAGGCTTCATTGCCAATACGGTTGCCACTGCAACTCGACGACGTTGACCAAAGGACAAATGATGTGGTGGGCGATCGGCATACTCTGCCATACCGACTAGCTCAAGGGCTTCCATAACTTGAGCATCAAGTTCAGTGCCAGTCACACCCATATTGATCGGCCCAAAGGCTACGTCTTCTCGAACGGTTGGCATGAATAGTTGGTCATCTGGATCTTGAAAAACTATGCCAACACGTCTGCGAATTTCGCGAACTGCATCCTTATCCTCGGTGTCCACGGCAAGTCCACCAACATGAACCGTGCCAAGGCCAGCAGCAAGGATGCCATTTAGGTGCATCACAAGCGTGGTTTTACCGGCACCATTTGGACCTAGAAGCGCAACGCGCTCGCCCCGTTGGATCTGCAGGTTTACGCCATAGAGTGCTTGATTTCCATCCGGATAGGCATATGCCAAGCCTGCTACATCAAGGCTGGGAGAAGTGTTCAAAGCGTTATCCACGCTACAACCATAATTGATGCAGCAATTATCGGCAGAGCCATAGCTGTCCACCAATCTTTGGTTGTCACAGTTGGTTGATAAAGATCAATGATTGTTCCGTTGTAACCGCGCGAAAGCATTGCTAAGTGAACACGTTCACCACGTTCATACGAACGAATAAATAGTGCGCCAGCAGAGTTTGCTAAAACCTTCCAATGCTTTATTCCAGAAGCTGAAAAACCTCGAGACTCGCGAGCGACTTTCATTCTGGAAAGATCGTCGGTAACAACTGCTGAATAGCGAAGCATAAATGACGCAATCTGAACTAAAAGATCTGGAACACCGATCTTTTCCAAGCCTTGCAATAAATCTCGCGCCCGGGTTGTTGCGGCCAAAGTTATCGAGGTGGCAACCCCAATAGTTCCCTTTGCCAAAATTCCAAACGCCGCCCATAGTCCCTCTTGTGAGAGAGACAATCCCAAGAATTCAACTCGTGGCTCTGGACCAAAAAATGGCATCAAAACTGCAAAAATCACAAACGGAATTTCAATGAGCATTCTTTTGAGCACTAGAGGAAAAGGAATATCGGCGATCTTTACAACTACAAACACCAGGCCAAGATAGATAGCAAAAGCTCCAACCGCGCGGACTGGAGTTAATACCACCATAAAGATAAAGACAATTGCGGCAACAGTCTTTACTTGTGCAGGTAAATCGTGCACGAACGAATGTCGATGCACGTAAAGGTGGTCACCAACTCCATGCCCATGTTCATGCGCATTATTGGTGTCGAGGATTACTCGCTCGGGAGAAAGCTTCACTTGGTTTCGACGGTATTTGGATCTCTGAGCCAAAAGTAAAGTCCAGCTCCAGCCAGTCCAGTGATTGCTACTCCGATCAAGCCACCTAGAAATGCCGAAGCTCTTTCGTTCTCAACGCCGGCTACACCGTAGTCAGCCAGGGCAGAGTCAGAGTTTGCCGAGTCAACAGCATTCACATCAAGACTTTGATCTGCCGTCACTTTTTCTAAACCATCAGGCTGGCTAGAAGCATAAAAACTTAGAATGCTTGCGATGACGATTGAAACAATAAGTCCGACGATCAAGAGCTTTTTATTTGACATGTTAAGCCACCACTGAATCTTTGATAACTAGTTTTTGTTTAGGTAAGAATTTGCGCGCACCGTCTACCAAGTCAGCGCGAGTAGCCAAAATTGCCGCAATAGTTAGTGCAGTAATGATCGCTTCTCCGATACCAATCAATAGATGTACTCCCACTACTGAGATGAAAACTGTTTGAAGTTCGTAGGTGGCAGTTCCACCAAGTGCGTATTCAAACACCCAGGCAGCTGCTGATGCCGGTACTGACAAAAAGGCAGCAATTGCTGAAGCGGCGACTATGGATGATTTCGTTTTTGGCAACACCTTCATGAGTCCTGCAAAAACGAGAATTCCCACGATCACGGTCACAATACCCATGTTTAAAATGTTGATACCAAGGGCTGATAGTCCACCATCTGCAAAAACTAAAGCCTGAATACCAACAACAACTGTCATCACAAGCACGGCAACCCACGGACCAACCAAGATCGCAGCCAAAGCGCCACCCATCAAGTGACCACTAGTTCCAGCGGCAACTGGGAAGTTAATCATCTGGGCAGCAAAGATAAAGACCGCTACCAGACCTGCCATTGGGGCAGTCTGGCTATCCAGCGAACCCTTGGTCTTCTTGAGACTGACAGCTACGGCGCCAGCCACTAGAACACCTGCACCGATTGAAACTGGGGCATTTATCAGCCCATCAGGCATATGCATGAAAACTCCTTATTGCGAACTCTTTGCAATAAGAATAACCCGAAAATAAGAAATATGCACTTTAGGTCACCTAAGCCCTGATAAGTGAAATTCTGTGATTCTGCCGTTCACTCATAGGCTATGGGAATGGCTGGCACACATCGCAACAGTAAAAAGCGCCCTGGTAAAAAGCGCAGTGCTGACGCGATTGCGGCTGAAATTGAGGCCACATGTCTGAATATCACGTCAAATGTTGCCTCACTCGAGAAGTATGTGAAGCCGGCTAATTTGGCCGCAAAGAGCCTGGGTTCCGCGGGTGCATTCTTTCTAGATAAAGATGGTGAACTCCGGATCGACCGGGTTGTTGCAGTGGTATCAGCTGGAGCCGG
>JBIKSW010000110.1:0-3832 GCA_044348415.1 Candidatus Nanopelagicales bacterium | reverse complement strand
CGGGTCACGCTTGGAAAGTTTCTTGTTGCCTTCACCCATTACATATGGCAAGTGACCGTAAAGCGGACGCTCACCCTTGGCTATGCCGATTTCTTTAAGTGCGTCATAAAGTGCAAGTTGGCGAGGTGTGCTGCTCAATAGATCTTCGCCGCGAAGTACGTGAGTGATTTCCATAAGAACGTCATCGACAGGATTGACGAGTGTGTAAAGCGGCTCCCCTGTTGCCCGCACAATTACATAGTCAGGAACATGCTCGGCTGCGAAAGTTACATCGCCACGAACTAGATCTGTCCAAGTGAAGTCAGTGTCTGGCATTCGGAAGCGAACTACCGGTGAGCGGCCTTGCGTTTCGTATTCAGATTTTTGTTCAGCACTCAAGGTTCGGCATGCGCCGTCATAGCCTGGAGTTTTTCCAGCTTCGCGTGCAGCTTCACGACGATCTTCAAGTTCTTCTTGTGAGCAGTAGCAGTGATAAGCGTGTCCTGATGAAAGCAACTTTCCAGCAACATCTGCATAGATGTCCATGCGTTGGGACTGGCGATACGGCGCATGCGGGCCACCAACTTCAGGACCTTCATCCCAATCCATACCTAACCAACGAAGGGAATCTAAAAGATCGTTGTAAGACTGTTCGGAATCGCGCGAGGTATCAGTGTCTTCGATCCGGAAAACAAACGTTCCACCTGTGTGGCGAGCGTAGGCCCAGTTGAACAAGGCAGTTCGGATCATGCCAACGTGCGGGTTTCCTGTCGGTGACGGGCAGAACCGAACTCGAACGTTTGACACAGATTCTCCTGAATAGATCTTTATTTAACGAACGGTGACTGAATTAGTAAGAGTACCAATGTCTTCAATCGTGACGGAAACGGAATCGCCTGACACGATCTGACCAACTCCAGCAGGCGTACCTGTCAAAATCACGTCGCCAGGCAGCAGAGTCATCATGTGTGAAATCCAAGACACCATTTCCCGGGCACTTCGAACTAGGTCGCTGGTATTGCCATTTTGCCGAGTCTCGCCGTTTACTTCACATGAGATCGCAAGGTTCTCGGGATCCAGCTCAGTTTCAATCCATGGTCCAAGCGGACAGAAAGTGTCAAAGCTCTTGGATCGAGTCCACTGCTGGTCGCTGTTTTGTAAATCTCTCGCTGTGACATCGTTTGCGCAGGTGTATCCAAAGATCACTTCATCCGCGCGATCAACTTCAACGTTCTTGGCCAATGCGCCAATCACGATCGCCAGCTCAGATTCGTGATGAACATTAGTTGACTGAGGTGGCAACACAATAAAGTCGCCATCGCCGATCACGGTGGTATTTGGCTTTAAGAAGATAACGGGTTCGACTGGAACATCTCCGCCCATTTCTTTGGCGTGATCTGCGTAATTCTTTCCAACGCAAACTATTTTGCTAGGAATTACTGGAGCCAGAATCTTTACATCTGCAAGGTTAAGCGCAGCTACGGGGTCGCTAATGTCAGGCCAAGGTAGACCTGTGATCAATTCGATTTTGTCACCAGTGATGACGCCATAGACCGGGAATTCAACACCTGGAACCGAGACTCGAGCAATACGCATTTTCTAAGACTACTTGTTAAGCAATTCTCAGTTGGTTTTGCCAAGTAAGCCATATGAAATGGCGTCCTCTAGTGCAAGCCAAGATGCAGCGATAACGTTTTCGCTAACGCCAACTGTGGTCCAGCGTCGACCCTTTTCGGCGGTTTCAATTAGTACGCGAGTTACCGCACCAGTACCTAAGCCACCGTCAAGAATACGAACCTTGTAATCCACCAGGTCAAGTTCAGCAATCTGTGGGAAGTGTTGAACTAGCGCAGAACGCAATGCATTGTCGAGTGCGTTAACCGGACCATTACCTTCACCAGTTGCAACTATGCGCTCACCATCAGCGTGCACCTTGACGGTAGCTTCGCTGACGATTTGGCCGTCTTCACGTTGCTCAACAATGGTTCGCCAGGATTCAACTGTGAATTTCTTAGTGGACTTGCCAGCAAGGGCGTCCTGAAGAAGTAATTCAAAGGAAGCATCTGCTGCTTCAAAGGACCAGCCGTGAGCTTCTAAATCTTTTACTTGTTCAACTACCCGAGTAATTGCTTCTGGTTCTTTCGAAAGGTCGTAACCAAGTTCGGTGCCCTTCATTTCAATTGAGGCGCGTCCTGCCATCTCTGTAACAAGTACGCGCATATCATTACCAACCACTGATGCATCGATGTGGTTATAGAGTTCATGATTTACCTTTAGCGCGCTTGCATGTAATCCGGCTTTATGCGCGAAGGATGAAACGCCAACGTATGGCTGGTGAGTATCCGGTGGCAGGTTCGCAATTTCTGCCAGCGCATGTGAAATGCGCATGGAATCCTTTAGGGATTCTTCTGGCAAGCAAGGTACACCAAGCTTTAACTGCAAGTTCGCGGCTACAACGAACAAATCTGCGTTTCCAGTGCGCTCGCCATAACCATTGGCTGTGACCTGAACGTGAGTAGCGCCAGCTTCAACTGCGGCAACGCTGTTTGCAATCGCACAACCAGTGTCATCTTGGCAATGAATGCCAATGCGCGCTTGAGTTCTGTTCTTTACGTCAGTGACGATTGTGGCAATTCCAGATGGCAACATGCCACCGTTAGTGTCACACAGCACGGCAACATCAGCGCCAGCCTTCATGGCGACTTTGATTGCTTCAACACCATAATCAGAATCGTGCTTGTAGCCATCAAAGAAATGTTCGAAGTCCACAAATACTCTGCGCCCTTGAGCGACTAAGTATTCGACAGTGTCCCCGATCATTGCCAAGTTTTCTTCATTCGTAGTTTTCAGAGCTTGCTCAACGTGCCACACGTCACTCTTTGCTACCAATGTGATTACTGGAGCTTGGGAATCAAGGAGTGCTTTAACCTGAGCATCTTCTTCAGCCTTAACTCCCGCCTTACGAGTGGCTCCAAAAGCTACGAGCTTTGCATTCTTAAGAACTAATTCACCAGCGGCAATACGAGCAAAGAATTCGGTGTCCTTAGGTAACGCGCCTGGCCAGCCACCTTCAATAAATCCAACTCCGTAACCATCAAGCATTTTGGCAATCGTGAGTTTGTCTTCAACTGAGTAACTAATACCTTCACGTTGTGCGCCATCGCGCAGCGTTGTGTCGTATAGGTGAAATGCGTCTGTGACAGGGGAAGTTTTAGACATTAGACGATCCGATGCATCCAGTTATGGTTATCCGGCACTTTGCCAGTTTGAAGATCTACCAATGCGGTTCGAAGTTTCATTGTGATGTCACCCGAGCCACCATCAGCGATATTCCAGGCGCCACTATTTTTGCTATCAACGCGACCAACTGGTGTAATCACAGCTGCAGTGCCACAGGCAAACGTTTCAGTGATCTCGCCGGATGCACAACCTTCGCGCCATTGCTCAACTGTGATGGTTCCTTCTTCGGCTTGGTAACCCAAGTCGCGAGCCAAAGTAAGAATTGAATCGCGAGTGACGCCAGGCAACAAGGTGCCAGTAAGTCGAGGTGTAACCAATCGGGCATTTGAACCTGAGCCATAAACAAAGAACATGTTCATGCCGCCCATTTCTTCAATGTATTTGCGCTCAATAGCGTCGATCCAAACAACTTGGTCGCAACCATTGTCGGAAGCTTCCGCTTGAGCGATCAGACTTGATGCATAGTTTCCAGCACACTTAGCTTCGCCCGTTCCACCTGGAGCTGCGCGAACATAGTCATCGCTTAACCAGACTGATACGGGCTTAACGCCTTGTGGGAAGTATGCGCCCACAGGAGAAGCCATCAATACATATGTAACGTGCGTTGACGGCC
>JBIKSW010000109.1:0-3847 GCA_044348415.1 Candidatus Nanopelagicales bacterium | reverse complement strand
TTTCAAACATCGGCGCATCAACGATCCAAAGGAATGACCATTGGCTCTCGTCGATTAAGCCGCAACGTTCGCCAACTTCCTGTCGGACCGCACCTAACAATTGCTGTGTGCTGGACTTGTCACCCGCACCAAAGAATGCACAGTCTCCTGGCTTGGCGCCCAAGTACGCAGCTAAGCCATCACGTTCTGTATCGGAAAGGTTCTTTGCAACCGGGCCACCAAGAGTTCCATCAGTGTCAAACGTGACGTATGCCAAACCTTTTGCGCCGCGTTGCTTTGCCCATTCTTGCCAAGCATCAAAAGCACGTCGTGGTTGATCCGCGCCACCAGGCATAACGACTGCGCCAACATATTCATTCTGGAAAACTCGGAATTCAGTGTTCTTGAAGTAGTCAGTGCAATCAGAAAGTTCGATGTTGAAACGCAAATCTGGTTTGTCTGAACCGTACTTATCCATCGCATCGAAATACGTCATACGCGGGATTTCACCAATTGTGTAACCCAGAGTGCCTTGCCAAAGGCTACGGACGATTGCTTCGCCAACTTCAAGAATGTCTTCTTGCTCTACGAAGCTCATCTCAATATCGAGTTGAGTGAATTCTGGCTGACGATCTTTGCGGAAATCTTCATCGCGATAGCATCTCGCAATTTGGTAATAGCGCTCCATGCCGCCAACCATCAAGAGTTGCTTGAACAACTGTGGGCTCTGTGGCAATGCGTACCAATGACCAGGTTGCAACCGAACTGGCACCAAGAAGTCACGTGCGCCTTCTGGGGTACTACGAGTAAGAGTTGGTGTTTCAATCTCAACAAAGTTGCGGTCGTGCAAAACTTCGCGTGCCAAACGGTTGACATCACTGCGCATTCGCAGGATGTTTCCAGCTGCTGGACGACGCAAATCTAAATAGCGATACTTCAGACGAGTTTCTTCACCAACATTGATTGTGTCGTCAATTGGGAATGGCAGTGGCGCACTCTTACTCAATACAACAACTGAGTCGGCGATAACTTCGATGTCGCCTGTTGAAATTTCTGAGTTCTCGTTACCTGATGGTCGAGCTTCTACAGTGCCAATGATCTGAAGACAGAATTCAGATCGAAGCTCTCCAGCTACGGCTTCATCACGAACTACAACCTGAACCGTGCCGGTTGAATCACGCAGGTCAAGAAATGCAATGCCGCCGTGGTCGCGGCGCTTGCCTACCCATCCAGCCAGAGTGACTTGCGAACCAGCATCGCTTAAACGGAGCGCGCCGGCATTGGTAGTTCTTAGCATTTATGATTCCTTAATTGGATTATTTGGTTCGATCGAGCAAAACACTTACTAGCGATTCTATTGCCAGGCTTTCCTGTGATCCATCTACCAGGTTTTTGATCACGGCAGTTGAATTAGCCATCTCGTCTTCACCAATAATCACTGCAAACTTCGCGCCACTTCGATCTGCGCTCTTCATGGCTGCCTTAATAGACCTGCCGTCATATGCAATGTCAGCATTGATTCCAGCAGACCTGATTGCACCTGACAATTCCACAACTTTGGTGATTGCTTCTTGACCAACTGGGATCAGGAATACTTCAGCACTAGCTTCATCAACTAGCTGTAGCCCCTCAGCCTGCACCGCTAAGCAAGTGCGATCCACACCCAAGCCAAAGCCAACTCCGCCGATTGCTGGGCCACCTAAAGTTTCGATTAAGCCGTCGTAGCGACCGCCGCCACCGATTGCAGACTGTGCGCCTAGTCCATCGTGTACACATTCAAACGTTGTTCTGACGTAATAGTCCAGCCCGCGAACTAATCGTGGTGCTTTCTCATAAACCACACCCAAGACATCTAAATAGCCAAGAACTTTCTCATGATGCTCAGCACAGGCAGCACACAAGTTGTCTGGCATCAATGGAGCGTCCTTCAATTGATCTTGGACGGCTTGACGCTTGTCATCGAGGACGCGCAGTGGATTTATCTCTGCCCTAGCTCTAGTAGCTTCGTCCAAATCGCACTTGTTCAAAAACTCAACTAGCAACTTTCGATAGCCAGGTCGACATTCATGGCAGCCAAGTGAGTTAACCAGAATTCGAACTTGCTTAAGTCCCAGAATGTTTCGTTGCGCGTGATGTGCCATCCAGATAACTTCAGCATCGAGTGCCGGGTCAGAAGAGCCAATTGTTTCCACGCCTACTTGAGTGTGTTGACGGTAGCGGCCTGATTGCGGTTGTTCATATCTAAAGTGCGGACCGGTGTACCAAACTTTTGCGGGTAGCGCTCCCCGATCCATTCGGTTTTCTAACATCGCGCGAAGAACACCAGCGGTGCCTTCCGGCTTCAAGGTCAGGCTTCGGCCACCCTTATCTTCAAAGGTGTACATCTCTTTGGAAACTACATCTGTAGATTCACCGACGCCACGCACGAACAACGCAGTGTCTTCAAAGATTGGAGTCTCGATGTACCCATAGCCAGAGTTTCTCGGTGGCGTAGAAAGTGAATCGCGAACTTTCAACCACAGCGCAGAAAACGGTGGAGTTACGTCGTAGGTTCCCTTCGGAGCCTTAAACAGTTCGGTCATATTGCGCTTAAGCCTTTTGCAACTCGTAACAAATACTCATTGCTGCTTTTCTCAACGGTCATGTTGCTTGCCGGACCATGCCCTGGGAAAACCAAAGATGAGTCTGGCAAATTCAAAACCACATCACGTAGTGAAGTATCCATGTCGGCTGGTGAGCTGCCTGGTAAATCAGTTCGACCAATAGCACCAGCAAAAAGAACGTCACCTGTAAACACGTGATTAACGTCGCCAGCAAAATCAAACAAGATTGATCCTTGAGTGTGACCAGGGGCATGCAGCACGGTGAACTTAAGTCCTGCCAGCTCCATCGTCATCTGATCCGTTACTTCTCTGGTGTCTTCAGGTTCAGCGAATACATCGTCGCTAGCCATCATTTCCATAAGTGCGTTCTTAGTTTCAACTGAAACACCAGCACCTGGATCGTTTAGTAAGAATCGATCGGAGCCATGTATGTAGGCAGGGATTCCGTACCCGGTTGCCACCGGGAAAATTGACCACATGTGATCAATGTGCCCGTGAGTCAACATAGTGGCGATTGGCTTTAAGTTGTGCTCTGAAATAATTTCCTTGATTCCAGGCGCACTACCTAGGCCTGGATCGATAATTATGCATTCTGAATTAGCACTGGGCGCCACTACATAACAGTTGGTTTGCCATGGTCCCGCGCCGAAACTCTTAATTAACATAATCACGCACCTGATACTTAGATTTCCCCTAGGCTACCGCGAATTTGCCCATTTCTAGGGCACCGTAGAATGATGAATTGTGCCTTCAAAACGAGAACGTGAACTAGCCAGAGCCAAGTTTGCTCGACAGCAAGAACGTCGTGCCCATCGTAGGCTTCGAAGCCGCTTCATCAGTGTCGTGGTTTTGGGTTTGCTGTTCATTGGGGCAATTGGGTTCGCCACTTACCAAAACCAGTCTGACCAGATCATTGCTGATCCTGCCGCTAGTGCCCCAGAAGCCCCAGCACCAGTAACGGTTTCCACCAATGCTCCAATACCTGGTTGCCAAGAGCCTGCTGTGGTTCGCGCGAACAACATTACTTACGGCAGCGTTACTTCAGATCTGCCAACTGCGAGCGAATTCAATCTTGAGACAAACTGTGGCGTAATCAAGTTTGCAATTGATTCAAATGCACCAACAACATCTGGAACTATTGCTTGGTTGGCTAATCAAGGCTTCTACAACAACACCTCATGTCACCGACTAACTACTCAAGGCATTTTCGTACTTCAGTGTGGCGATCCTGCTGGTGATGGAACCGGAAGTCCAGGCTTTAGCTT
>JBIKSW010000108.1:0-3870 GCA_044348415.1 Candidatus Nanopelagicales bacterium | reverse complement strand
TGCGCTTGATTGCGGGCTTTGACTCAGTTGATTCGGGATCTATCACCATGAATGGTCGTGAAGTTTCTTCGGAAGCATTGTCGCTTCCACCCGAAAAGCGCAATGTTGGTTTTGTGCCGCAAGACTCTGCGCTGTTTCCACACCTTTCGGTTTCCAAGAACATCGCTTACGGACTTTCTCACCTAAAGTCCGAAGCCAGGGCTGCAAAGGTTTCAGATTTACTTGAACTAATTGGAATGAGTGACCACAAAGATTCGTTGCCTGACACGCTTTCTGGTGGGCAACGGCAACGCGTTGCGATTGCTCGGGCACTTGCGCCGAACCCAGATGTGATACTTCTTGATGAACCGTTTGCGGCTCTAGATGCACAATTAAGATCAAAACTTCGGGAAGATGTGCGAGCAATTCTGCGGGCTGCAAATGCCACGGCGATTCTGGTAACTCACGACCAAGAGGAAGCACTATCAATTGCCGATCAAGTTGCTATCTTGCGTGAAGGAACGGTTGCTCAAATTGGTAGCCCTCGATCGATTTATTCACAACCAGTCGACGTCTCATTAGCTAAGTTCCTTGGTGATGCAGTGGTAATTCCTGGTGTTGTTGCTTCTGGGAAGGTGAGCACTCAACTTGGTGACCTTATTCCCATAGTGGCTCAACCAGAAGGTACCAAGGGCCAAGTTGCAATTCGTCCTGAGAATCTCTACTTACAGCCAGATCCTAAAGGATTGGCCGTAGTAACTGGTCGACAATTCTTTGGTCACGATGCGTTAGTAGAAGTGAAGACCGCTGCTGGGATTGTGAAGGCTCGTACCTCTGGACCAATCTCACCTGAAGTTGGAATGCCAGTAACCGTTTGGGTCAGAGGGTCAGTTAACTTCTACCCTGCTGGCTAGTCGCACCCTTTGGGTAATGGCAACACAAATCACTACAACGCTTGCGGCAATGAGTGTCTTTCCGGTGACGACTTCACCCAGTAGTAGCGCAGACCAAAGCAATGTCAGTAGCGATTGCACAAGTTGAATTTGCGATCCACGTGCAACACCAAGTTCAGATAGGCCTCGATACCAAGCAAAGAATCCAAAATACATTGACCCAAATGCCGTAAACAAGAACGCAAGTAATGAAACTGTTGTGACGGTATGTGTTTCGCGTCCAAGCCAAAGTGATATCAGGAAGTAAGGCACAGTCAATGGCATTGTTAAAACTACGCACCAAGATACAACCTGCCAACCAGGCATTGCTTTACTGAGAATTGCACCTTCGGCATATCCAACCGCAGCTGCAATAACGGCACCTACCAAAAATAGATCTGCCTTTAAAGAACCACCATCTTGGCCGCCATTAAGCCACGCGTAGATAACCAAAGTAAATGTGCCAACAAGAGCGGCAGCCCAAAATGCTCTTGGGACTTTCTCGTGAAGTCTAAATACCGCCAACACCGCAGTTGCTAGCGGAAGGCCCGCAGTAATTACGGCCGCGTGCGCACTAGTAGTTTCTTGTAAAGCTAATGTTGTGAGAATTGGCCAGCCAACGACAATGCCACCTGCAGTAATCAAAAGCGGAACGATTAGTTTTCTTTCCGGAAACGAAACCCCTGCTCGCTTTAACAAAACCAAAGCTAGTGTTCCCGCAAGTGCAGCACGTCCAAAAGTGAGGGTCCATGGTGAGAATGCAGGCAGAGCAAGCTTCACCATCGGCAGCGTAAAGGAAAAAATCAAAACTCCCAGGAATGCATAACTGATTCCGCGGATGTTTTTTGGCATGTGCTCAGACTAGTGCGATAGGTTTAACGGGCTATGAACACAGTCCCAACCGAATGGAACGCAGCACGGCGCCAAATCGTTAGCAACGCTGCCAGCATCGGAGTTGCCGTTGCCATGTATGGCGTTTCCTTTGGCGCACTAGGCACAACAACTGGGCTAACAATTCCCCAGACTATGGCTTTGTCTCTTTTAATGTTTACTGGCGCCAGCCAATTTACTCTGGTGAGTACTTTGGCCTCCGGTGGCACTGCGTTGACCGCAGTCATCGCTTCCTGGCTGATGGGTACCAGAAACGCTGCCTACTCGATGCGGATGACTCCAATTTTGAAGACAAGTGGTCCAGGAAAACTAGTTGCTGTCCAGCTCACTATTGATGAATCCACTGCAATGGGGTTGGCGCAAGACGAAGAAGCATTCGAAGGTCGCGCCTCTCGCCTAGCTTTTTGGGCTACTGGACTTTCGGTTTACCTACTTTGGAACTTGGCCACATTCATTGGCGCAGTTAGCGTTTCAGCAATCGGCGACCCGAAGTCATTTGGATTAGATGCTGCGATTGCGGCAGGTTTGTTCGCATTAGTTTGGCCACAGATTAAATCTCGAACAGACTTATCAGTTGCATTTGGTGGCGCATTGATTGCGCTGGCGCTTGCGCCAATTGTTCCACCCGGAGTTCCGGTTCTTGCAGCAGCGATGGTTGCGGTAATCGTGGGCTGGGTTACAAGTAGGCGAATATCGTGATGTGGTTTGCAGTTCTTGCTGGCGCAGCCGGCTGTTATGCACTTAAGTATGTGGGAAGCGTTATTCCAGCTCATGTACTAGAGCAACCTACTGTGAAGAAGATAGTTTTGCTTTTGCCAATCTCACTTTTGAGCGCATTAGTTGCGGTGCAGACTTTTGCCTCGAGTCAAAGTCTCGTTGTGGATGCCCGAGTTCCAGCACTTGCCGCAGCTACCGTTGCGCTTAAGTTCAAATCGCCATTTATTCTTGTGGTTTTAATCGCGGCAGTTACCGCTGCTGCACTTAGGTACTTTGGGTTAGCTGTCTAAGTCAAGCAAGTTTTCAAGACCATAAGTTAGTCCCGGTGCCTGAGCAACTTTACGTACTGCAATCAAAACACCTGGCATAAATGACTCACGATCATATGAATCATGCCTGATCGTCAAAGACTCCCCTGGCCCACCGAAAACAACTTCTTGGTGCGCAACTAAACCTTGCAGTCGAATACTGTGCACAGGGACGCCTGCAACATTCGCGCCTCTAGCTCCTGGCAATACGTCCGAAGATGCATCAGGCATTGCAGTCATTCCAGAACGGGCTTCAGCAATCATTTCCGCAGTACGGCGCGCAGTACCACTGGGTGCATCAGCTTTACGTGGATGATGCAGTTCAATGATTTCGACACTTTCAAAATGTGGTGCAGCTTTCGCTGCAAATTGCATCATCAATACTGCGGCTAGGCCAAAATTGGGTGCAATTACTACATTGGCTTTACTCGCTGCGAATTGCTTATCAACGGCTGCCAACTTGTCAGCATCAAATCCAGTGGTACCTACAACTGCATGAATGTTGTTTGCGGCGAGGAACTTCAAGTTTCCTTCAACTGAGTTAGGTGTTGTGAAGTCAACAACGACTTCGGCGCCGCTTGTTACTAATCCAGAAAGATCGTCATTCAAGTCCAACGCAGCGACTAATTCACAATCTGAGCTTGCAGTTACTGCTTCGCAGACTGTTGCGCCCATTCGTCCCTTAGCTCCCAGGACACCTACTTTAATCTTTGACATAAATTACTCCGGTCCAACAACTGCAGTTAGTCGGTCTTGTGACCAGATCTGGTGCGCAAGTGCATGAACTTCATCCATGGTAACTGCTGAGACTCGATCTAGTACTTCGGAAACTGAAGGCACATAACCATTGTTCATCTCTGATCTGGCAATTCTGCTCATTCGTGAGGAAGTGTCTTCAAGTCCTAAAACCATCCCACCACTTACTTGACCCTTGGCTTTACTTAACTCTGCGGCGGTAATGCCATTTTGGGCTACGTCGTCAAGAACATTGGTAATAACTTCACGTACTTGATCCAAATTCTTTGGACTACATCCGGCGTACA
>JBIKSW010000107.1:0-3873 GCA_044348415.1 Candidatus Nanopelagicales bacterium | reverse complement strand
CAACGTCAAGGGCTTGGGGAGAAAGTCCAATCAGAATTACGACTCCCCCGAAGCCAATCCATAGCCCCAAGATCATTAACTTGGTGTGCTTTGCCTTACCCCACACTCTTTCGATTAGAGCGCTGTATAGCGGAATAGTTGTAACCAAGATTGCAGTTAGCGCTGTTCCTAGTTTTGAAAGCGCATATGTCATACCTCCGAGATTCATTGCAACCGAAGTCGCACCCAGGATGGCGTAGTGCTTGGTGTCATTTACATCGTAAGTAAGAGCAACTTTCATTATCTTGGCAAGAACCAAAAGAATCAGTACGGCTGTAAAAGCTCGGAAGCTTACGCCACCAACCCAGCCAAAGGTTTCAACAACTTTGGTAAGCCAAACAAAAGACAGACCCCAGAACATAAACGTCCAGAAGTACATGTTGAGTTGGCGCGTAGTCACGCCTTAACTCTATCGGCGCAGGACTTTAGGATCCCAATGCTTCTATGGCTTCGATCAGCATGTTCCAGAACTTGTCTACGTCCAATTCCATTGCCACATCAACATTTGCTTTCTGTCCAGTTGTGCCATGCAGATCAACGACAGTAGCGCCGCGGGTAAGTTCGCCACCCAACTCAACTGCAACTGGTGCGGAAACTAGTTTGGCTACGGTCATGTCGATAATGATTGCTAAGGCAACTGGGTCGTGCACCGGTGGATCTGGCATTCCAAATACATCCCGATATGTATCTGCAAAGAATTTAAGTAAATCGACAATTGTGTGAGCAAGTTTGGTATCTAACTTTGCAATCCGATCCAAAACTTCTGACGTCGCCAATGCTTGATGCGTAATGTTCAACCCAGACATGATCAACGGCAAGCCACTTCGCAAAACTATGTCTGCTGCTTCAGGGTCGGCCCAGATGTTAAATTCTGCGTACGGAGTCCAATTGCCGCGATCGGTACTGCCACCCATGAACGAAATGTGTTCGATGCGGTCATGTAGTTCTGGATGCGCATTCAAAAACATTGCAATGTTCGTTAACGGACCAGTTGGAATCAGTGTCACTTTGCGATCGCAGTTTCTGACTAACTCGGCAATTAGTTCAACTGCGGAAAGTTGGCTTAGCTCAAATGTCGGCTCTGGTAACTCCGCCCCATCCAATGCAGTGGCACCATGAATTGTTGGCGCAGCACTTGCTTTGCCTGCCATTGGGTCATTTGCGCCCTTTGCGATCGGAACCGTTATGTTGGCTAGCGCACAAATTCGTTGCGCGTTGTAAGTCACTTTTTCCAGTGAGCCATTACCAGAAACTGTTGTGATACCTAAGAGCTCAATTGCAGGATGTGCAGCGGCCAACAGAATCGCCATCGCGTCATCATGTCCAGGATCGCAATCTAAAACTATTGGCGTAGGCAATGTCATAATCCCATTGTGCCTTATGGCTAGGGATAGTCTTATTACGCCTACAATCTTTCGGAGTCATCATGTCCAGTAAGTC
Organism: Candidatus Nanopelagicales bacterium; assembly: GCA_044348415.1. Lineage (GTDB taxonomy): Bacteria > Actinomycetota > Actinomycetes > S36-B12 > UBA5976 > UBA5976. The sequence goes on along the minus strand of JBIKSW010000107.1, from coordinate 2,394 downwards.
GGGAACACTAGCGCTCACTTCTGAAGAGCAGGCGATGCTCGATGGTGAGCATGGACCCGCTGTTGCAATGTGTATGCGAATCATCGTTGGAGTGGCCCGAGCAAATGGTGCCGAAAAGTTAATTGAAATTGAATCGGTACATGCTGATGGCACTTTGTACCACGGTGAAGCAGGTTTAGACTTCACGGAAAAACTCGTAGAGCTAGGTGGCAAGGTAAAAGTTAAGACAACTACTAATGTTGGCTCACTGGATCTTCTGCATCCGAATTTAGTTCACGGTGATGAAACCTTAATGTCGCATGGTCGACGATTGATGGACGCGCACATTGCGCTTGGTTGTGAACCAACCTGGTCATGTGCGCCATATCAAGCTGGTCATCGTCCGGCATTTGGCAGTCATGTTGCCTGGGCAGAATCAAACGCAATCGCTTTTGTTAACTCAGTTCTAGGCGCGCGCTCTGATCGCTACGGAGATTTCCTAGATCTTTCTGCCGCAGTTACTGGAAGAGTTCCATTTGGTGGACTACATCATGATGCCGCCCGAAAAGCAGTGCTGGTTATGGATTTTTCTGAAATAGATTCTCGAATGTTTTCCGAAGATGCCGCTTGGGCTGCCCTTGGCGTACTGCTTGGAAACCGCGCTGGCACACGAGTTGCCGCAATGGTTGGGCTGCCTGGTGATCTTTCGGATGGTGGCGTAACGGAAGATCGCCTTAAGGGTATGGGTGCAACCAGTGCATCTGCAGGTGGTGTTGGGTTATTCCACGTAGTGGGCATTACTCCTGAGGCACCAACACTTGAAGCTATTGTCGCGCCAAATGCTGAGTACCTAAAGATGACAGCAGCCGATGTTCGCGAAGCCAGAGATACCTTGAGTACAACAACAAGTGACAAGTTAGATGCAGTAAGCCTTGGCACTCCGCACTTTTCGGTTGATGAATTTCGCGCTCTTTCAGAGGTCATCGGTGATGGACCAAAGTTTGCTGAACAAATTGACTTCTACATCTCAACTAGCAGAGATGTGATGGCACGCTCCAAAGAATTGGGATACCTAGATGTATTCCTTAATGCTGGAGGGCGCGTAGTTACTGACACTTGCACTTATGTGACACCGGTATTAAATCGCAATGTTAAAAACGTTATGACCAATTCTGGTAAATGGGCTTGGTATGCCCCAGGCAATTTGGGAATCGATACGGTTCTGGGAAGTCTTTCGGAGTGCGTAGCATCTGCTCGCGCGGGCAAAGTGGTCCGAGATGAAAGTTTGTGGTCGTAATTATGGCAAAAGTTTTGACAGGTAAGGTTTCGCACCCTGGTGTTGCTGAAGGTGAAGTTTTATTACTGACTGAACCAGTTTCATTCTGGGGCGGCGTAGATCACCACGGCGAAATCATTGACGTCCATCACGCTCAACACAAAGCCAAAATGACAAACAAGATTTTGGTTATGCCTTCAGGGCGAGGTTCGAGCTCGGCTACTGCAGTCTTAGCGGAGTTGATTAGAACTGGTGATGGACCGCTAGCGATAGTCATGTTGCAGTGCGACACCATTTTGGTAATTGGTGCCTTAGTTTCCGCTGAAATCTACGGAATTAGTATGCCAATTGTTGAGTTGGATCAGGAGCAATACGCCCAGCTTTCAGATGGGATGCGCGTAACCGTTGATGCCAGTTCAGATAATGAAGTCGCAACAATAACCTTGTAACTATGGAAACCCTAGATCTGCTAATCGTTAACTCTCAGACGATTGCAACTATGAATGATGAGAGAGAAATCATTCGCGATGGTGGTTGGATTGGAATTCGTGACGGAATCATCGTTGCGCTGGGAAATTCTGACCAAACGCCCCCCTCGGCTGAAAAACTTTTTGATGCAACTGGTTGTCTTATTACTCCTGGTTTAGTTAACTCTCACCAGCACCTTTATCAAAACTTAACTCGGTCAATGAAGCCAAACGGTGTAACCGGATTAACGGAATGGTTCTGGACTTACTTTCCGATGTGGAAGGAATTGGACGAAGAAGCGATACGAACCTCTGTGCGTCTTGGACTATATGAACTTGCGCTATCTGGTTGCACTACAGCGACTGATCATGAGTACATCCACCCATTTCCATACTTAATGGACGCAGTGATTGAGGAAGCGGTTGAAGTAGGCATGCGTTTAATGGCTGTCCGTGGGTCTATGACTCTTGGACCAGAGAATGGTGGTGTCTGTCTACCTGGGATGGAAGAAGATGAAGAGGATGTCATTGCAGACTGCATCAGGCTGATTGAAAAATGGCATGATCCCAGAGATTCAGCAATGGTGCAGATAGCTCTTGGGCCAAGTAACTTGATGAGCTCAACAAAATCTGTGTTTACTCGAAGTGTGGAAATTGCAAAAAAGCATGGAG
>JBIKSW010000106.1:0-3882 GCA_044348415.1 Candidatus Nanopelagicales bacterium | reverse complement strand
GTTTTTGCACCAGCTAAAGACTTAGCAGCAATTTGTGTTTGGGATGACTGGAATGAAACTCTGTCAGACCCGCAAGCACCGTATTGGCATGCGCGAGACGTTGCAGTACTTCGCAGCGCACAGCAAAACACCGCATTAGTTTTCATTGGCGCAACTATGTCGGTTGAGACTTGCGCTCTGATGCCTTGGTTAGCGCACGTAGCCAAGAGTCGCGATCAATTACGAAATGAATCTCCAAAAGTTCGTAGCGCTCTTGATGAATCTGGAACAAAGATAAATCCTGCCGCTAGTGGTTCAAGAATTCCTTCGGCTGTTATGCAAGGTATGAAAACGGCTCTTGCTAAAGGTCCGGTCTTGGTTTTAGTTTCTCGACTTGGTTATTCGCCTCGAATAGTTTGTGACACTTGCAGGACATCTGCATTGTGCTCATCCTGTAGCGGCCCATTGATGCAAACTGCACGCTCAAGCGCCCCGACTTGCAACCTTTGCGGACACATTGAATCCAAGTGGAGTTGCAAGAAATGTAAAGGGAATTCAATTCGGGCTGCGGCAGTAGGCAGCGAACGAACTGCTGAAGAACTAGGCCGAGCATTTCCGGGCGTGCCCGTTAGATCTTCAACTTCAGATCATATTTTGCGAACTGTAGATTCTCGCCCAGCAATCGTGGTGGCAACTGCCGGCGCTGCACCGATTGCGCAAGACGGATATGCCGGTGCGGTTTTACTTGACGGTAATGCCATGCTCTCGCGTCCAGAACTAAGTGCCACTCAAGAAACTTTTGCCAAGTGGAACGAATGTGCCTCACTTGTGCGACCTGATGGGGAAGTCATTGTTGTTGCAGACTCTGAACATCCAGCAGTACAGGCTTTGATTCGTCACGATCCACTCGGCTTTGCGCAACGTGAACTCGAACAGCGAGTGCAAGTTTCATTGCCACCTGCTGTGCGTCTTGCTGCGCTCACTGGCGAGCAATCAGACATTGATGATGCGCTGGCAATGCTGGAACTCAATCCTGAATCTCTAGTTCGTGGGCCGGTGCCTGGCAAAGATAACCAAGTTCGAATGCTGATTTCATGTGATCGGAAGCTTGGAGTCGAACTGGCTGCCCAACTAAAGGCAATGACATCAGCCAGAAGCGCTAAACATAAGGGCGGTTCGGTAAACGTTCGGATTGACCCGCTTAACCTCTAAACTTGGGTTAAAGCAAAGCTCATTGAAGAAGGTGTGAAATGACAGTAAAACCCGTTCGGTTGTTCGGCGACCCGGTACTGACAACACCTGCACTTGAAGTTACAACTTTCGATAAAGAACTTCGCCAATTAGTAGCTGACTTAACCGTCACAATGCAAGAAGCCCCAGGTGTTGGATTAGCCGCACCTCAGATTGGCGTTTCACTTCGAGTCTTTACCTATGACGTTGACGATGAAGTCGGGCACTTAATCAATCCCGTCCTAGATCTTTCAGACGAAGAACAAGATGGCCCCGAAGGCTGCCTTTCCATTCCAGGCCTGACGTTTGATACCAAGCGTGCGATGAACGTAGTTGCCAAGGGTATGAACATGTACGGCGAACCAGTAACCATTATTGGCAGCGACTTATTGGCACGTTGTGTCCAGCATGAAACGGATCACTTAGATGGCGTTCTATTTATTGATCGACTAGATGCCGAAGCGCGCAAGGAAGCCATGAAGGCAATTCGCGAGACTGAATGGTTTGGCGATATGGGTCCAACAATCAAAGTTAGCCCGCACTCAATGATGAACGGTTTTTCATAACGTGCGTATCGCATTTGCGGGCACGCCTCTTGCAGCAGTGCCTACGCTAACTGCGTTACTCGCTTCTGAGCATGAAGTTGCCTTAGTGGTAACTAGACCAGATGCACCAGCTGGGAGAGGACGTACGCTAACCGCTAGTCCCGTTGCAGATGTTGCAGGTGTCAGCGGAGTACCAGTTTTAAAAACTTCCCACCTAGCCGAGCACAAAGATAAATTTGCCGATGTCGAATGTGTAATCGTTGTTGCATTTGGCGCAATGGTGCCGCGAGAGTTGTTAGATGTTCCTAAGCACGGCTGGGTCAATGTTCATTTCTCGTTATTACCCCAATGGCGTGGCGCAGCTCCGGTTCAATATGCAATTTTGAGTGGCGATGAATTCACTGGCGTAACTACATTTCAGATTGATGAAGGTTTAGACACTGGACCAATGCTGGCTTACTTAACTACTCAGGTCGCCCCGGGTGAAACTTCAACTGAACTTTTGGATCGTCTTTCAATCGAAGGCGCACAATTGGCTCTGGCAACTCTGGCTGGTCTTGAAGCCGGTTCGATTTTGCCGTTGCATCAGCCAATCGATGGCATCTCACATGCACCAAAGATCACGGTTGCTGATGCCCAGGTTCAGTGGAGTGACCCAGCGCTAGCCGTCGACCGAAGAATTCGCGCAGTTACCAAAGAACCGGGAGCCTGGACCATGTTTGGTGATGTGCGAATCAAGTTACAACCTGTAACTGTTTCTCCTCACGTAACCGACTTAGCGCCAGGTGAAGTGCAATTGCGCGATGGAGAAGTACTTGTAGGAACTGGCAGTCACGCTGTTGCACTTGATCAAGTACAAGAAGCCGGACGTAACGTAACTGATGCAAAGACGTGGTTTAATAATCAGAAATCACCAGTGGTATTTAAGTGAGCAATTCTGGTACCACAAGACGCGCAGCCTTTGATGTTCTTCAAGCCGTCCATGACAAAGACGCCTATAGCAATTTAGTTTTGCCGGCAGTTCTCGATGAGTTAAAGGTTTCTTCGCGTGACGCAGGGCTTGCCACTGAAATTACTTATGGCGCATTACGTCGCCAGGGAAGCCTGGATGCAGTAATTGATGCCTGCGCTTCTCGCACCGACACTATGGACGGCAAAGTGCGAAACATTTTGCGAGTTGGTGCCTATCAATTACTTTTCATGCGAATTCCCGCTCACGCCGCAGTTGATGAAACCGTAACTCTGGCTCGAGAAGTCGCCGGCATGGGCGTATCAAAGTTTGTTAACGCGGTGCTTCGAAAAATCTCAGCCAGTACTTGGGAAGAATGGCTAGAAACTTTAAGTGAAGGAAAAACTCCAGTTGAAGTTTTAGCACTTGAGTATTCCTATCCAGTTTGGGTGATCCGAAGTCTTGCTGATGCATACAAGTGCGACTTGGATTCCATTCGAGAAGTTTTGGCTGCCGGCAATGAACCAGCTCTAGTTTCGTTAGTTGCAAAACCAGGACAAGCTGAGGTTGAAGAGTTACTTGATCTGCCACATGTGATTCCAGGCAGATGGTCGCCAATTGCTGCCACGATGTTGCGTCCGAGTGGACCGGATGAAAAATGGTCAACGCGACCTGGTGACATTGATGCAGTGCGCGATAACCGAATTGGTGTGCAAGACGAAGGCAGTCAACTCGTTGCACTGGCTGTAGCAAATGTTGAAGTCATTGGTGAACAAACACATTGGTTAGACATGTGCGCAGGCCCTGGTGGCAAAGCAGCAATTTTGGCAGGACTCGCAAGTGAAGCTGGTGCAGACTTCACAGCACTTGAACCAATTCCAGCTCGCGCCCACTTAGTTTCGAATTCATTGTGGAATGCACCAGGTGACCATCAAGTAATCGAAACCGATGCCAGAGAATTTAATCCTGATCATCAATTCGATCGCATCTTGGTAGATGCACCGTGCACTGGACTCGGTGCGCTGCGCCGCCGCCCGGAAGCTAGATGGCGTCGTCAACCAAGTGACATTCCGCCGCTAACTTCCTTGCAACAAGAACTACTGGCCAAAGCTGGCGAACTTGTTCGAGTGGGTGGGGTAGTTGGTTATGCAACTTGCTCACCACATTTGGCTGAAACTG
>JBIKSW010000105.1:0-3903 GCA_044348415.1 Candidatus Nanopelagicales bacterium | reverse complement strand
CGCAGTTAAGTGTCAAAATGTCTGACTCCAAAACAAACAAGCATGCAGGTCGATCGGTCGGTCTTTCGCTCTTGGGAAACGGTCTGGCCGGAACCGCAGGCACAGTTGCTGCAATTTATGCCATAAACACTCCTTCGCCAGTAATCGGATTTGTGCGCTTATTCATTGGCGCAATCACGTTACTTATCCTTGCTCCGTTCTTAGGAGGAAAACTCAGTCAGCTACCTAGACTGATTACTCGTCCAGGTGTTTGGATTATGGGCGCAAGCTCAGCTTCGTACCAAGTCTTTTTCTTTGCCTCGGTTGATCGAACTGGAGTAGCAACTGCGGCGTTGATTACAGTTGGCTGCATTCCAGTATCGGCAGGAATAGTCGGCTGGATTTTCTTGCGCGAACGGCCAAGCAAAATTTGGTACATATCAACAGCTATTGCAATTTCAGGTTTGGTAATCGCCTCACTCGGAGAACTTCAAACCAATGATGCAACCGGAATAATCTTTGCAGTAATTGCAGGCTCCGGAATTGGTGCGTATATAAATGCGGCAAAGATTGAGGTTCGTGCAGGGGGACATTCAACGCAGCTTCCAGGTATGGCGTTCTTGCTTGGATCAATTGGACTGTTCTTTGTTGTGCGAAGTGACTTGCTGCAGATGGAGTGGACAACGCAAACGATTTTGCTTGCGGTTTACCTCGGCGCAGTAACTATGGGTATTGCCAATGGGATTCAGATGTTAGGTCTACGGGGAATTAGTCCAGGCGTTGCTTCCACCATGATGCTGGCTGACCCTGTTACTGCGGCAGTGCTAGGCGTTGTTGTTTTGGGAGAAGCGGTAACTCTAAATGGCACGGTTGGTCTCATCTTGGTTGTAATTGGATTGGTCATGCAGGGCTTCTCAGCCACTGACGAAACCAGTAATCCTCAGAGTCTTGGTAGACACCGAATCAGTTAGAGCAGGTTTGGAATCTTCTGCTCTTCTGCAAGGTTTGCCCGCCTGAACACTAGAGTCACCAATGTTGAGATGATGACAATAAACAGTGAGTACAGCGCTGGAACCAGAAGAATCTTGTCCACACCAGGATTGTCTATGTAAACAGCAACAATCACAGCAATAGCAAGCGGACCGTTATTGATTCCAGTTTCCAGCGCAATAGTTCGAGCATTCATCGGGTGCAACTTAAGCAGCCTGGAGATGTAGTACGCAACCGTAATACCGAACAGACCCAATCCAATTGCCACAACGTAAGTTGGCCAATCGGTTGTGACCAGCAGCTGCCAGTTTCGAGGCACCCAGATAGCGATCAAGAATGGAATGAAGAGTAATCCGACAACACTGCCAACTAGTTCGATTACGGCACCAAGGTTTGAGCTGAATTTGCGTAGCAGCATTCCTATTGCAACTGGAATAATCAAGCCGACAATAACGAGGGCAAGTTCACTGAACTCAACCGTAAGTGACTCGTCAAGCCCAATAAGTCTTGAGTAAACATATAGTGCAGCGGGTGTCATGATAAACGCCCAGAGGGTTGAGTTGATTGTCATAACAACACTGAGTGCCACGTTGCCCTTAGAGAAGTAGGTAAACAGATTAGAAGTAGTGCCTGCAGGCACACTTCCCATAATCAATGCACCTAATGCGACCAACATAACGTCAGTGGTATTTGAAAACGGAAATAGTACGGTGACAATCAAGATGTATGCCATAAATGGCATAATTCCGAACTGAGTGCACCAACCAATGATTAGACCCCAAGGTCGACGAAGCGCTAACGAGAAGTCTTTTGGCGTAAGTCCAGCGCCAAGTCCAAACATGATGATGAGGATAAAGATTCGCAGCAGTGTCTGTTCAAACTCGTTTACTACGGTTGCTTCGTTGACAACTTCATCCGCCAGATTCATAAATGTGCGCATAACTAAGCTCCCTTGCTTGCGTCATTGCTGGATGACTTACTAATGGCTTCATCGCGCAGCGTGCGGCGAAGAATCTTGCCGATTGGGCTCTTTGGAAGATCTTCCACAAACAATACGTCCTGTGGAATCTTGTATGCTGCCAAGTTTGCTCGGCAGTGCGCAACGATTTCTTCCTTGCTTGGAGCTGGAACGGTTGCCTTGATGTAAGCGCGAACTCGTTCACCAGACTTTTCATCTGGGACGCCGATCACACCAACTTCAAGCACTCCAGGAACGGCAGCGATCTGCTCTTCAATTTCATTTGGATAGACGTTAAAGCCACTAACAATGATCATGTCGTGGGTACGGTCAACAATTGTTAAGTAACCATCAGCATCCATCGTGGCAACGTCACCGGTGTGAAGCCAGCCATCTTTGAGAGTCTTTGCGGTCTCTTCTGGTCGCTGCCAGTAACCAAGCATGATTTGTGGTCCACGAGCGATCACTTCACCGGGCTCACCTACAGGCACTTGATTGCCGTTCTCATCAACGCATTTGATTTCAGTGGACGGAACTGGGATTCCAGTAGTTCCATCTTTTGATAGACCAGTTAGTGGATTGAAAGTTAGGACAGGGGATGACTCAGTTAAGCCGAAACCTTCAACGATCGGAGTCCCGGTAAGTTCGCGCCACCGCTCAGCAACTGATGCTTGCAGCGACATTCCACCTGCAGCCGATGCATGCAGATGCTTTGGTGGTGCATCTTGGAACCAGCGTTCGTTAAGTAACGCGTTGAACAGCGTGTTAACGCCACTTAGCCAAGTGATCTTGTAGTTATCAAATGGGCGCCTTAGATTACTTGGTGGGCGAGGAGAAGGAACCAATATGTTTCTAGCTCCGTTGTAGTAGAAGCCCAACAAGTTAACGGTGAAAGCAAAGATGTGATACAGCGGTAGTGCCGTAAGCACCGTTTCTTTTCCAGCCCGCATGCCAGTGCCACAGTGAGCAATCATCTGCAAGGTATTTGATACCAAGTTGCCATGGCTTAGCATCGCGCCCTTTGAAACACCAGTCGTGCCACCGGTGTATTGCAATGCAGCCAAACTGTCTGATGTTAGCCCTGCTGAGTAAGCGGCGACCGTTTCCTTTGAGTACTTAGCCTTACCCTTAGAAAGGGCTGAAGAAAACTTGGTGTGCTCAACTTCAATTTTTGGTAGCGATCGGTTCCAGAATTTTTGAACAAGGCGCACGATGCCGCCAACTACTGGCGGGAAATACTGTGAGATCTTTACAGTCACTACATTCTGAATTTTGGTGTGGCCCATAACCTCAGGCAAGCGTCCAGCAAACATGTCGATGATGACCAAAGTGGTTGCGCCAGAGTCACTGAATTGATGGATCATTTCATTTGGGGTGTAAAGCGGATTGGTGTTTACCAAAACACATCCAGCCTTAAAGATTCCGAAAGCAACGATTGGGTAGCTCAAGCAGTTAGGCATTTGAACCGCAACGCGATCGCCAGCAGCAAGTCCTAGCTCCTCGCGAAGATAGCTAGCGAAGTGATCCGATAACAGGTCCACCTGAGCGTAAGTCAAAGAGCCGTTCATGCCGTTTGGCATAACCTGCGTAAAGGCAGTGGTCTTTTCGTATTGGCCGGCTGCAGACCGCAGAAGCTCCGGCAAGTTAGCAAACGGAACTGGTGGAAGTTGTTGTGGAACCTCACTTGGGTAGTGGGCTAGCCAAGGGCTGTTGGTCATCTTTGCTCTTTTCCGCAATCCCCAGCCTGGCAACATTGCCGTGGCTGGACTCTATTGCCCACAAGCATAACGGCGAAGTTCGGCCAGATCTGGGGTTCACGTATAGATATGTGGGATGTTTTTTGCGGGATGTTCAAGGCATGGGACGGGCGAGGCTCTGGTCTAAATGAAAAAGTCGACGCTATCTGCGGAAGGGGACGTTAAGGAAACGACGACGACCAAGATGCCAATTCCTGCTAGGAGTAATGCCATGAAAAT
>JBIKSW010000104.1:0-3910 GCA_044348415.1 Candidatus Nanopelagicales bacterium | reverse complement strand
CTTGAAGTCGTTCCCCAATATCTCGCGCCAATGCCCTGATGTACGTTCCGGCACTGCACACAACTCGAACTTTCACATCGATTACTGAAAGGTCTGGCAATTGTTTGATCTCGACAATTTCTAGGTCATGGATCAAAACACTTCTAGACGGGATACTAATATCTTCGCCATCTCTTACTCTTGCGTAAGCTCGCTTGCCATCGATCTTTATTGCACTAACAGCACTTGGCTGTTGCATAATCGGTCCACGAAAATCGCGAATCGTTTCTAGAATTTGTGACTCGGTGATGTGAAGTGCTGATGTTTCCTTTACAAGTTCACCCTGTGCATCATCAGTTGTGGTTGAAATGCCGAGTCTGATCGTGCCGAGATATTCCTTGTCGTGAGCCGTGAAGTATCCAAGCAATCTGGTGGCGCGACCGATTCCGATAACTAACATTCCGGTGGCCATCGGATCTAAGGTGCCAGCATGTCCAACTTTGCGAGTGTTAAACAACTTGCGCATCTTCGCGACAACATCATGGGAAGTTGGACCTGCTGGTTTATCAACAAGGACAATGCCTTCAACACTCATCAAGCTCACAACGCTTTCTAGTGATTGCTTGCTTTGTTTAAGGAGTTAATTAGTTCTGAGATTGTCTGGTTCAAATCGCCCTTTGAGCTGTAACCAGATGCATACTTGTGGCCACCACCACCCAACTGATTTGCCAAAGATCCAACATCAACCGTGGTCTTACTTCGCAGCGATACTTTCCAATGTCCATCATCAGCTTGCTTTAGTACTGCAGCTACCTCAGCTTCGGAAGTTTTGCGCAAAGCCTCAATTACTCGCTCAACGGCCAATTCATCCAGCCCTGGTCTTTGTTCTATTGAAACTGAGGTGTACACAAGGCCTTTGCCTGCAGCAGCCTCAGGTATCAAAGTTGCTCTGCTAACTGCTTCGCCCATCATCACTAATGCAGCTAATGGCTCATTATCAAATAGCAAGCGTGACAAGTTAGCGCTATCAACACCTGCTTCAAGTAATCGCGCCGCAGTACGAAGTGTGTGTGATGTAGTTGATTGGTATTTGAATGATCCAGTATCGGTAGTCAGGCCAGAGTAGATCGCACTGGCGATATCAAGAGTGATTGGTACTTCGAGGCGATCAATCAACTCCAAGACGATTTCCGCAGTTGCCGCAGCTTTTGGGTCAACTAGGTGAATTTTGCCAAACCCCGTAAATGACGGGTGATGATCAATTGCGATAGACGCTGGCGCTGCTTCCAAGATTGACTTAACCGAACCTAAGCGGGCATCCGATGACACATCACATGAAATCACTAGGTCTGCTGGTCGTAAGTTCTCTGGAGCACAGATCAATTCAGTTCCAGGGAGAAAATTCAATGAGCTAGGTGTCGTAAATCCAACTTCACCAACGGTAACTTGCACTTCTTTTCCCATGTTCTGCAGAGCCAGGCCTAAACCAAGCGCAGAACCTAACGCATCCGCATCAGGTGTGACATGCGCAAGCAATAGGACATTGGAAGATTCAGCGATAGCTGAGATCGCCTTGTCCCACTCTGGAGTGGATGAGAACGAAGCCACGAAACCTACTCAGATGCTGATTCAGAACGACGATACGGATCGGAATCTCCGGCATAGCGAGCCCGAGCCGCTTGTTCATGCACTGCTTTGTCAGCAATCGCTGCTTCTTGCAATAAGTCATCAATAACTCTGACGTTCTCTGGCAATGCATCGCGAATGAATTCAACCGTTGGTGTGAACTTGATTCCAGTGCGTTTGCCGATTTCGCTCCGCACCAATCCCTTGCTTGATTCCAATGCTGCCGCTGAACTTGTCGCTTCAGCTTCGTCACCAAAAACCGTGTAGAAAACGGTTGCTTCACGCAGATCAGCTGAGACTCGAACACTTGTGACAGTTACAAATCCCAGACGGGGATCCTTTACTTTAAGCTCCAAAGTTTCTGCAACGATTTCTTGGAATCTTTCGCCCAATTTTCTTGCTCTTGCTGCATCTGCCATGTTGAGCTCCCTAGGTACTTAGTCGTAAAAATAGTGCGCAGAATTAACTGCGCACTATTTCACGCATTTCAAATGTTTCGATGATGTCGCCGACCTTGATGTCATTGAATGATCCAAGCCCGATACCGCACTCGAAACCTTCTCGTACTTCAGTTGCGTCATCCTTGAAGCGTCGCAAGGTGTCAATTGATAGGTCTGCCTGGACAACGGCTCCGTCACGAACCAATCGCGCCTTTGCCTTGCGCTTGATTTCTCCATTGAGAACCATGCAACCCGCAATGTTTCCAAACTTGCTTGAGCGGAATACGTCGCGAACCTCAGCAGAACCAAGTTCTGCCTCTTCGTATTCAGCCTTACGCATGCCCTTAAGTGCAGACTCGATGTCATCGATTACGCCATAGATGACGTTGTAGTAACGAATCTCAACATTCTCTCGGTCAGCCAAATCGCGTGACTTACCTTCTGGTCGTACGTTGAATCCGATGATCATTGCATCTGATGCCGCAGCCAAGGAAACGTCGTTTTCGGTAATTGCACCGACGCCTCTGTGAATAACACGCAAGATTACGTTCTCGTCGTCAACATCAATGTTTAGCAAAGCGTCTTCGAGTGCTTCAACCGAACCAGAAACGTCACCCTTGATGATGATCTTGAGTTCAACGACTTCACCCTTTTCAAGTGCCTTGAGCACATCTTCGAGGGTGTGACGTCCGCGTCGAGCAGCCAATTCAGCATTTCGTTCACGGGCACCGCGGGATTGCGCGATCTGGCGAGCAATTCGATCTTCTGCAACAACTAAGAAGCTATCGCCTGCACTTGGCACAGATGTAAGACCTAGAACCTGAACCGCACGAGCCGGACCAGCTTCCTTAACTGCAACGCCATTTTCATCCATCATTGCGCGAACGCGACCAAACGCGTCACCAACAACAATTGAGTCTCCTGGGCGAAGTGTTCCGCGCTGTACCAATACGGTGGCAACTGGACCACGACCGCGGTCAAGGTTAGCTTCGATTGCAACGCCCTGAGCATCTTGAACTGGATTAGCACGCAGGTCTAGTCCAGCATCAGCGGTCAACAGAATCGAATCGATTAGATCATTGATGTTTAGATTATTTTTTGCAGACACATCAACAAAGATTGTGTCGCCGCCATACTCTTCCGGAACTAGGCCATATTCAGTTAGTTGACCACGAACCTTTGTTGAGTCAGCGCCTTCTTTGTCAATCTTGTTGACTGCAACAACGATTGGCACATTCGCTGCTTGGGCGTGGTTCAAAGCCTCAATCGTTTGTGGCTTTACGCCATCGTCTGCAGCAACTACCAAAACCGCAATGTCAGTTACCTGAGCACCACGAGCACGCATAGCAGTGAATGCCTCGTGGCCCGGTGTATCGATAAATGTAATTGCCCGTTCGACACCTTCATGGACGTGATGAATCTGGTACGCACCGATGTGCTGAGTAATTCCGCCAGCTTCGCGTTCGATGACATTTGTTTGGCGAATTGCATCGAGCAATCTGGTTTTACCGTGATCTACGTGACCCATGACAGTAACAACTGGTGGACGGATTACTAGATCTTCATCGTCACCTTCGTCACCAAATTCAAGATCATAAGACTCAAGCAATTCACGATCTTCGTCTTCTGGGGAAATGATTTGAATTTCATAATTCAATTCCGCGCCTAGAAGTTGCAAGGTCTCTTCGTTAACGGACTGAGTGGCGGTAACCATTTCACCCATCTTGAAAAGAATCTGAACTAGCGATGCTGGTTCAGCATTAATCTTGTCGGCGAAATCGCTCAATGATGATCCGCGAGCAAGGCGAATTGCGTCGCCACGACCCATAGCTACAGATGAACCACCTGTAACAGGTGCCATCATG
>JBIKSW010000103.1:0-3924 GCA_044348415.1 Candidatus Nanopelagicales bacterium | reverse complement strand
CAAAAATCGAAACCTGAGGTCCCAGTGGAATCACCGCGAAAGTCAGGAATGCGGTCGTTGCTGCAATCACTGGTGCAATTACATATACGGCTAAGTGGGCTCCCTTAGGAATGATTTCTTCCTTAAGGGCTAACTTGATTCCATCCATCAAAGACTGCAATAAGCCAAATGGTCCAACGCGGTTAGGTCCAATGCGCATTTGCATGCGACCTACTACGCGACGCTCTGCCCAAATTGTTAGCAGCGTCATTACAACCATGATTACAAAGATGCCAAGAACTTTGACAGCAATAACTGCGCCTGGGTCGTTACCAAAGATACTTAGATCACCTTGAGCTTGAGAGCGAAACATTAGTTACCTCCCTGCGAAACATCAACTACACAACCGGATGGCAAGTTCAAAGAACTGCCTTCACTGTTTGCTGGTAACCAAACAACATCATCGGCCATTCCTGCGGTAACAATTAGCGGAGCGCTGGCACTGTTGCCACAGCAACTAACTGTCGCAGTAGCACCATCAATCAAGTTCAACTTTTGTGCCGTAGCCGGACTTACTCGAACCACAGCAACTCTGGCGGTAGCGGCTAAGTACGGTTCACCACTTTGCAGTGAGCCCTTATCGAGCAGGTGACGCCAAGATGAAAGTACTGCTTGTCCGTTGCCAACTGCTTCAGTTGAAGCTGAGTCTGCCTTAAGCGCTGGCTTACTCGCAGTTGCCCAGTAATCAGTGACTGAGATTGATTTGCCAAGCTCGCGTGCTAATTCACCAAGTACATCAGCGTCACTTAGTGCGCCAGGAGTTGGAATGACTGCTGCAAAACTTCGGTCGCGACCTTCCCAGTTTCGGAAAGTGCCAGCTTTTTCAGTCACAACTGCAACCGGCAAAACTACATCGGCTTCAGCTGTTATGTCAGTGTGGCGAGTCTCAAGGGAAACAACGAACTGTGCTTTTTCAATTGCAGCCAATAGGTCGCCGTCGATGTCTTCAGGCGAAACACCACCCACTACTAGTCCATTGATTGCTGATCCAGTCGCCGCGACGATTTCAGAAGTGTTGCGACCATCGATTGGAAGTAGTCCAGCATCAAGTGCACCACGGTCACCCGCACGTCTTGGAATCCAAGCTAACTTCGCACCAGTCTTTGCAGCTAGTTCAGCAACTGCAGTTAATGCACCAGGTGTTTGGGCTGCGCGTTCGCCGACCAAAATCACGCTATCGCCGGAAAGGTGGCTAGCCGCAGATGCGATTACTGATACCTCTTCGCGCGGACCTGCTACAAGTAAAGTTCCCTTCATCTTGGCAAGACCTGCACTTGTATATGGTGCAACTGCAAAGACCTTAGTTGTTCCACTCAAAGCCGCTTTGCGAAGACGCAAGAAAACAATTGGAGATTCATCTTCTGGTTCAAATGAAACCAACAGGACACTCTTTGCTGCTTCCAAGTCACCGTAAGTTACGTCAAGTGGCTTGTTAGCCACGTGATTAGCTAGGAATGCAGTCTCTTCATTACTTACCGCGCGAGCGCGGAAATCAACATCGTTACTTCCAAGAACTTCTCTGGCAAATGATGCATAAGCCTGTGCATCTTCAACCGTTACTCGGCCACCACTTAATACTGCAGTTGCTTTTCCAGTTTTTGCTAAACCTGCCGCAGCAACTCGTAATGCTTCTGGCCATGATGCTGGAACTAAGTTACCTGCATCGTCACGAACTAACGGATGAGTTAGGCGACCTTCGTTTGTGTATGGGAATGCGAATCGACCCTTATCGCAGTTCCACTCTTCATTAACTTCTGGTGCATCCCAAGCCAAACGACGCATAACTGTGCTGCGGCGAACATCAGTGCGAAGTGCGCAACCACTTGCACAGTGCTCACATGCTGTTGGCGTACTTACTAAATCAAATGGTCGGGAACGGAAACGATACTTTGCACTTGTTAATGCACCGACCGGACAAATCTGAATTGTATTTCCAGAGAAGTATGAATCAAACGGCTGATCTTCTGAGGTACCAACTTGTTGCTTCGCACCGCGTTCTAACAATTCAATGAACGGATCACCAGCAATTTGGTCTGCGAAACGAGTGCAGCGAGCGCAAGATACACAACGCTCACGGTCAAGCAAAACTTGAGCGCTTACATTGATTGGCTTCGGGAAAGTGCGCTTGGTGCCTTCAAAGCGAGTTTCACCCTGACCATTTGTCATGGCCTGATTTTGCAATGGACATTCGCCGCCCTTGTCGCAAATTGGGCAATCAAGTGGGTGATTGATCAGCAAGAACTCCATGACGCCGGCTTGAGCCTTTTCGGCCATTTCGCTGGTGTGCTGAGTTTTGATAACCATGCCGTCAGCAACTGTGACTGCACATGAAGGTTGTGGCTTACCTTGTCCTTCAATTTCGACAAGACACATGCGGCAAGCAGCAACTGGATCTAAAAGTGGATGATCACAGAAACGCGGAATTGCAGTACCTAGCATTTCTGCAACGCGAATGATCAAAGTTCCCGCTGGAACTTCAACAACTACGCCATCAACGGTGACGGTAACAGTTTGAGTAGTTACGGTCATCGAGTCGCTCCTGCAAATACTGTGGCAGCTACTGGATCAAAGCTTTCATTAGCTGGCGTATTTGTTGCTTGAACGAATTCGTCACGGAAGTACTTAAGTGCGGCTGGGAATGGTGTAGCTGCTGCATCACCAAGAGCACAGAAGGAACGTCCAGCAATTTGCGAGCAGATGTCAATCAACTTATCTAGATCTGCTTCAGTGCCATGTCCATCTTCAAATCGATGCAGGACATCACTCAACCACCAAGTGCCTTCACGACATGGTGTGCACTTGCCACAAGATTCGTGCTTGTAGAAAGCTAGCCAACCGGTGACGGCACGAACTACAGAAGTTGTTTCGTCGAAAATCATTGGGGTTCCAGTGCCAAGCATGGATCCGGCTGCTGCAATGTCTTCGTAAGTTAATGGAGTATCAAGCAAATCTGGAGTCAGCATTGGAACCGAAGATCCACCTGGTAGCCAGAACTTAACTTTGTGTCCATCACGAACACCACCAGCATGTTCAAGGAGCTCACGCATGGTGATTCCAAGTGGAGCTTCGTAGATTCCTGGACGATTTACGTGACCGGAAACTGCGAACAACTTGAAGCCTGGTGACTTCTCGGTTCCAAATGATTTGAACCAATCAACACCGTTGTTAACGATGTATGGAATGTTTGCGATTGTCTCAACGTTGTTTACACAAGACGGAGAGGCATAAAGTCCAGCGACTGCAGGAAACGGAGGCTTCAAACGTGGCTGACCGCGACGACCTTCGAGTGAATCAAGTAGCGCAGTTTCTTCACCACAGATGTAAGCACCGGCACCGGCATGTAAAACAACTTCAAGATCAAATCCAGATCCCATGATGTTCTTGCCTAGGTAGCCAGCAGCATAAGCTTCGCGAATCGCGTTGTTTACGCGACGGAAAACATGCGGAACTTCGCCACGGATATAAATGAATGCATGGTTGGCACGCATTGCATATGCCGCAATGATTACGCCTTCGATCAATGAGTGTGGGTTAGCCATCATTAATGGAATGTCTTTGCAGGCACCTGGTTCAGATTCGTCTGCATTGATGACTAGATAGTGCGGCTTACCGTCACCTTGCGGTACGAAGCTCCACTTCAACCCAGTTGGGAAGCCAGCGCCACCACGGCCGCGAAGTCCGGAATCCTTTACCAACGAAATGATGTCGTCAGGTCCAGTTGCAAATGCTTTTTTGAATGCGGTGTAACCGCCATGGCGCATGTAGCCAGCAATCTTGTAAGAGTCAGCTTCATCCCAATGCGCGCTAAGTACTGGAGTTAATGTCATTTCTTTACTCCTGGTGCACTTTGGCCAAGTTCTTTAGCGCGATTCAAGCCAGCAAGCA
>JBIKSW010000121.1:0-3528 GCA_044348415.1 Candidatus Nanopelagicales bacterium | reverse complement strand
CTCCAATGATCCAAAGCTCGGGCAGTACCACGAGATCGCATTTGCCTTTTTGTTGATCAACTAAATCAAGAACTCTTGGAACTCTAACTTCAGGAGTTTCTGAATCACTGACATCAATTTGAAGTAGGGCGACCTTGCTCATGGTGAAATCCTAACGACCGAGGTCATTTGATTCGCCTACGGCTCAATGGAGCTTGGTTCTTCAATTACAACCGGCTCAGTTGGCTCTGGTGTTGGAATCGAAGATGGTGAAGCTTCTGGCTCTTGAGCCACTGTTGGCTCTGGCTGTGGGGTTAATGAAGGTTCAGGTTGAACAATGATTTCTGGAGCTGGGGAAACTTCAACTACTACAGCGACCACTGGTTCTTGAGTTAACGCGCGAACCTCGGTAGCAGGAACTGTTGCTATCAGTGAAGGCGTTGGGGTCGGTTTGGCATTAGCTACAACTACGTCGACTGCATCAGACTTGGGGGCTGGAACCGGGGCAACCGAAACGGAGGTCTCGGGCAAATTTAGTGTGGAAAAAAATGCGCCAGCTGTTCCAAGTGAACTGCTGGATCCCTCATTTAATACAGATGAAAACAGTGACCCAGCCGAGGAGCCGCCCACGACCAAAGTCGTTAGAAAAGCTGCTGTGAGTTTTGAGGAAGTTTTCACATTACAAATCTACCCCTTTTTGCGCCTACTTCCAGTGACCGATATCCAAGAAACAGCCAAGAAAGGCTTAGCGGTAAGAATTAGCCCGAAAACAAGAGAAAATAGAAATTATGCGTATTCTTCTTGTCGAAGACGATCCATCCGTTGCTGCCAGTGTTATTGATGGCCTGGTAAATGCCAGTATGGAAGTTGACCATGTGTCCACCGGCAAAGAGGCAATTTCTAAGGCTTTGTCAGAAAACTTTGAACTAATTCTTCTCGATCTTGGGCTTCCCGATATGGACGGTCAGGATGTTTGCCGATCAGTTCGGGAAAAATCAACAACGCCAATAATCATCTTGTCTGCACGAAGCGAAGAGATCGACCGAGTATTGGCATTGGAATTCGGCGCTGATGATTACATGGTTAAGCCATTTGGTATGCGCGAACTCGTTGCCCGAATCCGCGCAGTCGCTCGGCGTGCTGGACCATCAGATGCAACTCCCCCAGCTGCAACTCAGGATATTGGTCCGTTAAGTATTGACCGTCGGTCACAAAAAGTTTTTGTCAATGGTGTGGACGTTTATTTAACTCCAAAAGAATTCGATCTGCTTGCCTATCTAGCTACTGATCCAGGTGCTGTTTATCGACGTAATGACATCATGAGTGAAGTTTGGGATACCAATTGGTACGGCACTACAAAAACCGTTGATGCACACGTAGCAGCACTTCGCAAGAAACTTGGCAATCAAGAATGGATTGAAGCAGTACGCGGTGTTGGGTTCAGGCTCGGAGTCCCTGACTCGTGAAGTGGAGACTCGTAGCAGCTCTTCTTGGATTATCTGTAGTCGTCTTGCTTGCGCATGATCTTCCTTTAATCAACTACTTGAGAACTGTCGAGAAAGAGCGAGTTACAACTGTTTTGGAACGAGACAGTTTCATAATTGCTGGCCGAGCAGAACCTGCTACTCAAGATGGCTCTGAAGAAAGTATTAAATACATCGAAAAGGCAATTGCTGAATACAGTGAGCAAAGCGGATCTCGGGTAATTGTTACTGATGACAAAGGTATTGCGATCGTTGTTTCAAATGATGCAGACACTGTTGGAAATTCATATCTAGATCGACCAGAAATTCAAAAAGCCTTGACTGGTCAAGTGTCATCTGGTCGGAAATTTTCAACGCTGTTGAATGAAGAGATTATCTTCGTATCGGTACCAATTCTCAATGGCGACAAAACACTTGGCTCGGTAACTCTTACCTTTCCGGCAACTGTTGTAGATGATGCAGTAAATGAGAGACTTCGTGGCATTAGTTCTGTCGCCGGGATCACGTTACTGGTATCAGCACTTGTCGCGTTGTTACTTGCAACTGGTATCACTCGACGTTTATCGAACCTAAAAAATGTCACCGAGGAATTCACTAAGGGCAACTACAAAGTTCGGGCAGAAGTTAATGATGGAGCGCCCGAGATTCGATCCCTCGCCCGAAGCTTCAATGCCATGGCTGATCAATTGGATCGATTGATTTCGCAACAGAAAGCTTTTGCTGGAGATGCATCACATCAACTTCGCACTCCTTTAACTGCACTACACCTTCGATTAGAGCGTGCCACCGAAATGATAGAAACCGATCCTGCCGGAGCGGCTGAACGAATTGAAGCGGCGATGGTCGAGGCTGACCGCCTGCAACGACTAGTTGAAGGTCTCTTGGTACTAAGTAGATCTGAAAACGCCGACAAGGTAACGCGAGATACCTGTGATGCCGCTCAGATTGCTCACGAGCGTTTTGAAAACTGGGAAGCACTTGCTGGTGAGCAAAACATTGCCTTGATACTTGACGTTCCAGAGTCAGCAATGATTTATGCAATTCCTGGAGCGCTCGAGCAAGTCATCGATAATTATGTAGACAATGCATTGAGTATTGTCCCTGCCAATTCCACAATCACCGTGAAGATTTCAGTTGAATCGGAACTCACCAAGATTTCAGTAATTGACGAAGGCCCAGGAATTCCAGAAGCCGATATTGCAAAGGCGTTTAATCGGTTTTGGCGGGCCCGCAGCGATACTCATGGTTCCGGTCTCGGGCTAGCAATTGTTGATCGGCTGGCTACAGCCAGTGGTGGTCGAGCCGAGCTCGTTAACTTAAGTCCGAACGGCTTAAGTGCCGACGCTTACTTCCCTTCTGCTTAAGCGCGAGTCCCATTTATAGAGTCACCGTTAGATGGTGGTTCCTTGATTTGGCAGATTCGTTCCAGCCAAAGCGCAACCGCGGCAGTTAGCAAACTTGCCACTGCAGTCATCGCAGAGATTCGAATCCGGTCAGTTCCAGCGCTGGAATAGTCCGCGACCATATTCGAAAGCAAAACACCAACATAGAATCCAAATGCTAACGACCCAACTCGTGATGCCGACATTGCGAGCGCCGCAGTCCTTGCCGCGACAATCGGATGTAAGCGATTTATTGTTGCCCCTGGCTTGAGTCGAGCTCTAGTCATAAGCGTCCAGATCAGCAAAGTGACAAACACCAAAATCATGGCAATGGCTGAACCAACAGCTACCGGCATACCTTGGCCAAAGAATGTTGGCCATAACTGAGCAAATGACCAACCAACTGCGGCAGCGAGAATTGCTAAAACTACAAGCATGCTGATTTTGGTTTGCTGCATCATGCGTGCGCCACCAGCGCTAAATCATTTCGGAATCGAATTCCGGTAACTTCTAAACCTTCAAGTAACTGCACGACTGAGCTTTTTCCGGGAATCACGAAGTCTGGATCAAGTAGCGACCAAGGCAGCAATACGAAAGCGCGTTCATGTGCTCGAGGATGTGGCAACTCTAATTCCGGAGTTGATCGGACTTCGGAATCCATTGCCAAGAGGTCGATGTCTAGG
>JBIKSW010000102.1:0-3945 GCA_044348415.1 Candidatus Nanopelagicales bacterium | reverse complement strand
CAAGAACCTTTGGTGCTTCACCTTTGTAAACCAATACAACGATTGCAGCGCCAAACAAACCAAGACCTACGGTGAACATGCCTGCCACACCACCGGTGCGGAAAGCGATCTTCATTGCTTCTTGTTCGCCACTGGTGTTTGCAGCGTTCGCTACGCGAACGTTTCCGCGAACCGCAAGCCACATACCCATGTAGCCAGTGATGCCGGAAAATACTGCACCAACCAAGAAGAACAAGGAACGACCAATGCGCTCGTTCTGGGTTTCAGCTGGAAGTAGGAACAGCAAGAAGAAAACCAGAACTGCAAAAATCGCAAGTGTACGGAACTGTCGGTTTAGATAAGCCGAAGCACCTTCCTGGATTGCCTTGGCAATATTCTTCATGTTTACGGTGCCTTCGTCAGCTGCCAAAACTTGGCGAACCAAGACTGCAGCAACACCAAGTGCGGCTAAAGCAATCAGGGCGACGATGACCACCGTTGTGTAATTGGATCCAGTCAGGGCTACTTCCTGGCTGGCGACATGCGCGAGTGCAGACATGGTTCTCCTTTTTGGGGGTTCTCTTGCAAAATCTTATGAGATCAATGGGGTTTGGCTGGTACTTGGTCGGCTAAATAGGGAAATTCCTAAAAACCTCTTAATGGGAGTTAATTCGCACCCAATGAAATAAAGAGTTCTCGGGCAGCAGCGTCATCCCAGATAACAGATGAACCGGCGGCGGTATTCGCATCAGTTTGAGAGACCGGAACCGTGGTCAAGGTTCCGTTGCCATTAGATAGTGAGCGCATTGCTTGAGCTAGGGCGCCAAGATCCATCACGGAATCTCCTTCGCCAACATTTACAGATGCCGTTCCAGCATCCACAAGCTTCCACATACTTATTGGATTAAGTAGCACAGCAGGGGTAGCGGCCTTTTTCATAACTGAACTTAAGAATTGTTGTTGACGCTCAATACGCCCCAAGTCACCTTTTGGATCGGCGTAACGCATACGAACATATGCCAATGCGTTTACACCGTTTAGTTCCTGACAACCTGCTAACAGATTCAAACCTGAATTCAAATCGGTTACATCTGCTGGTACACACATGTTTACGCCACCAACAGCATTCGTGATATCACGAATTCCTTTGAAGCCAACTTCCATGTAGTGATCAATGTGTAATCCGGTATTTCGCTCAACTGTTTCAACAAGCAGTGGTGCGCCACCTTTGCCATATGCCGTATTAATTTTGTTTCTTCGATCTTCAACTGAAGAACCATCTAAAGCAATGTGTGCTGGGATAGTCACGTAAGAATCTCGCGGCAGACTCACCAACGTTGGCTTTCCACTGTCATCAATATGAATAATCATTAATGTGTCAGTTCGCTGCGAACCTTCATCTTTACCTGTGCGCATTTCTTTACGTTCAGCTTTAGTTAATCCTTCGCGACTATCGGAACCAACTAGGAGCCAGTTTGTTCCTGCGGTATCGGCAAGTGCAACGTTGGCTGAAGCTGGAATCTTGTCTAATGAAGTTGCAGCGTGGAAACCAAGAATCAAATAGAAACCTAGATATGCAAGGACGATGTTTCTGATGTATCGAACTGGTCGCGGGAATCGTGACTTACTCTTTCCAAGCGAAAGCTTAGGTAATTTAACGGATGGAAGTTTTGGCGCAGAAACTTTGGGTTTTGCAACAGGTGCCGCAGCGATTGGCTGAACAAAAACTTCTGGCTGTGGCTTTTCCGCAACGATCTTTGGTTGGGCCTGCGTTTGGCCGATTTCGCCAGCTCGATATGTAGTGACTGCAAAAACTGGAACAACTGGTTGTTCGATAACTGGTTTGGCTTCAGGAGTGCCGATGACCTTGCCATCGGAACCTCTTCGATAAACCGTTGATTCCACCTTGTAATTCTCACTTAATTACTCAGCAACGATGTTGTCTGGCGCGCCAAATCTGCATTGTTCATCAAAAGCGGAAATTGGCATAAAGAAAGTCCAGGCGTCACCGACGGGGGATGCAGTAACGCCTGAACTGCCTTAAAACTATGAAAAAAATGAAAATCTGGCGACTTAAAAGCCCTGTTTAATGGAAATCTTGACTGAACCTTTAACTTTTGAAAATTGGACATTGAAAAACCGCGTAATCTTGAGTTTCTATGAAAAATTCATTCGCATACTTAGGGCCTAAGGGCACCTTTACTGAGGCTGCATTTTTACAGATGCCAATAGCTCAAGATGCGGATCTGATTCCAGCTGAATCAGTGCGTGAGGCGCTAAACCTAGTGCGGACTGGAAAAGTTTTTGGCGCCCTAGTTCCAATTGAAAACTCAGTTGAAGGATCAGTTTCAACAACTCTGGATGAATTAGGCCACGGTGACTCGCTTGAGATCATCGATGAAATTGCCATCCCAGTTGAGTTCGCTCTTTTGGCAAAGCCAGGCGTTTCGATTTCAGACATAAATAGAATTGCAACTCATCCACATGCCCACGCGCAGTGTGTTGATTGGCTGCATAAAAACACCCCGGGTGTTCATGTGCTGCCTGCCATGTCGACTGCCGCGGCAGCCGAAGAACTTTCCCAAGGCGCAAATTACGATGCCGCGATTTGTTCTGTTGCAGCTGCGAAGCATTACGGGTTAGAAATTTTGGCGCAAGGAATTGGCGATAGTGATTCGGCTTGGACGCGATTTGTTTTGGTAAGTAAGCCAGGTCATGCGCAACCTGCTACTGGGAACGACAAAACAACTTTGTCGTTGTTCATGCATCGCAACCAACCTGGTGCACTTCTTAACATCTTGACCGAGTTCGCAGTGCGTGGCATTGACTTGTCTCGTTTGGAATCTCGTCCGACAAAACAGCAACTAGGTGATTACTTCTTCTCACTCGATTGTGTCGGACACATTGATGATCAAGATCTGGGCGACACCTTGGTTGAACTTCGAAAGATCTGTGCAGACGTTAAATTCTTGGGCTCTTACCCAAGACATGACAACGCAAGTGCAAACGGTGAAATTGCTGACATTGCAAAATCCAATGTGGATGCAGAATCTTGGTTGAAAAACTTACGTAAGCGAAACGATTAGCCCGAAATAATTCGATCGATGAATACGGCAACACCGTGATCATCATTTGATGGCAAGAATTCCGTTGCTGCTTCTTTAACCCAATCATGTGCATTATCGACGGCGGCGCCTCGTCCGGCCCAAGCAATCATCGGAACATCGTTTGGCATATCGCCAACTGCTGCGATATCGGCAGCGGTCATGTTTTTGCTTGATGCATATTTCTCTAAACCAGTTCCCTTGTTCACGCCTAGTGCGCTCATTTCAATCATGAGATCTAAGAAGTTTGAATGAGTGACGTCAACAAGTCCTTCTAATGCCGCTTGGGCGTCAATCAAGAACTCATCGGCATTCTGTTGGACTCGCTCACTTGGCCGAGCAAGTAACTTGATAACAATCTGGGTTGCAAACATGGATTCAACATCTGTTGCTGGTGGAGTTTGTTTAACTTCCCAGCGTGGTCGGTACTTGTCATCGACTAGGAACGAGACATCATGGCGATCGAGTTCAACTGCAAAAGAGATTTCCGGATCAAGCTCTTGCAAGATTTGAGCTGCTTTTAGACCGGCATCACTTGCCATCAAGTCGGCATAGATCGTTTCTTGAGTCTTTAGATCCATTAGTAATGCGCCATTGCAAACCAAGGCAAGACCTTCGTGCCCCGTCATGTCCGGAATCTGGCGCATCCAGCGGGATGGTCGCCCGGTTACGAACATGGTTTCCAGGCCGCTGGCATGAGCCCGGGCAATAGCAGCAACGTTTTCTGGGGAAACCGTGCCGCCAGTTTGCAGGAAAGTACCGTCGAGATCGCTGGCAATTAAGCGCGTCACAATCGTTACCAACTTCCCTGATATTTGACCTAGTCAGATGGGCCCAAAACTCGCTAGAGTTTTCAACTACC
>JBIKSW010000100.1:0-3964 GCA_044348415.1 Candidatus Nanopelagicales bacterium | reverse complement strand
CTCCGTACTAGTCCTTCGCCTACCCTAGCGATGTGGATATAAAAGATGTGAAACGCGGGCGTCCAGCGCTTGATCCTGATCTCATATTAAGTGAGTTAGCCAAGACTTCCTCGAAATGGCTCGATATAAAGGTCTTTGCCGAAGTTGATTCAACAAATGACCTTGCTATTTCACAGTTATCCAAACAATCCCATGATTCAGTATTCGCAATTACAGCTGATGAACAACTAAAAGGGCGTGGACGGTTGCAACGCGAGTGGCACAGTCCATTTGGTGCTGGCATTGCGCTCAGCGTTGCCATCCCGATCAAATTCTTTAACTGTGAAATCTCTGCCATTCCGCTTTTGGTCGGCATTGCAGCAAACAACTGCCTGACAAGGCTTGGCGCTAATGCCAAATTGAAATGGCCCAACGACTTGATGATTGAAATGAATTCTGCAGAACTAAAGAAGATCGGAGGAATCTTAGTTCAGCGCCAAGACGAATATGTTGTCATTGGAATTGGAATCAACGTTGATCTTCAAGTTGATGAACTACCTACCGAGAACGCAACTTCACTTTCTCTGCTAAACATTCAAGCTTCCCGTGAAACTTTGATCGCAGCATTGCTAGTTCAGCTTGAGGCAGTTACCAAGTTCACTTCAGTTGAATGGCTGGAACTTTATGCAGAAGTTTGTTCGACCATTGGAACCCAGGTTTCAGTTGCTCGGAAATCAGAATCACTGGTTACTGGGATTGCTACTGGAGTATTGAATTCAGGGGAACTCCAACTTGATACTGAAGATGGTCGAATCGTGATTACTTCAGGGGATGTACTGCAAGTAAGACCAACTGCTCTTTAGGACACTAAACTGCGGAGTGTGACGCGGATTTTGGTAGCTGAGGATGATCTTGAGATCGCCGGACCATTGGTGCGCACATTGCAAGGTGGCGGTTACTCAGTAGCTCTGGTCGGAGACGGAGTAAGTGCACTAGAAAAAGCGAAGTCCACAAGACCAGACATGATTGTGCTGGATCTAGGTCTACCGAATATGGATGGTCTAGATGTCTGTCGAAATCTGAGAGCCCAAAAGCTAGACATGCCAATTTTGATTCTCACCGCACGAACATCAGAACTGGACTTAGTTGTTGGACTTGATGCAGGTGCCGATGACTACATTATGAAGCCGTTTAAGTCTTCGGAATTGTTAGCCAGATTGCGCGCCTTAATGCGCCGAGTTGACGGACACGATGTAACGGAACTTATTGGCAACGGCATCGTTTTAGATACTGCAGCGCGAACCTGCACTTGCAACGAAACAGAAATCGCACTAACTTCAACCGAATATCAATTACTGGAATTATTGATGCGAAATTCTGGACGTGTCATTAGTCGTCAACAAATCTTGAGAGATGTTTGGAATACTGATTGGTCAGGCTCTACCAAGAATCTTGATATGCATGTATCTGCTTTGCGTCGAAAGCTTGGGGAAGAAGGCGAACACATTTCCACTATTCGTGGACTTGGGTTTAGATTCGATCGGTCTTAACCATGCACCAGAGGTTGTTTAGGTTCTTCGTCCTTGCCATACTTCCTTGGGTAGTTCTGTTGGCCGTGGTGGCAAACCTTTGGTTCTTGGATTCAAATCAAAATTCAAACGCCTTTTTCACAAATTCCTCAGCACTTAGTTTCGGAATCCAGGCCATTGTTGGATTAATGGCAGCTCTTGTTGTGTTTGTTTCCCATGCCTTAGCAAAATTAACAGTGAGACCATTTGAATCGTTGCTTAGCCAAATCAATTTGATTACGGCAAGACGATCAATTTCTCCGCCCGAAGAAACTGGAATGCATGACGTTGATATAGCTATTAACAATCTCTATATGGCTGCAACCGACGCACAACGTCGACTGGATGCTGAACGAACACTTGCCGCCGATGTTTCTCATCAGTTGAGATCCCCGCTGACTGCACTATCGCTGCGCTTGGAACAAATTTCCCAGGACACAAAAGATTCAAATGTGGAGCAAGACTCGGTTGCTGCACTTGGTCAAGTAGATCGATTAGTTAAGTTAGTTGAAGGCTTGCTAACAGCATGGAGATCAACCACCGATCGTGACCTAACAGAGATAAATGTTTCCGAATTGCTCGGAGATGTAAAGGAAAGATGGTTGGCTAAAGTTCAATCGTCCGATCGAAAGATTGAGATTAAGTGTGAGCCAAATTTAATGGCACTAGGTACTCCTGAAGTTCAGGAGCTTGTACTTTCTGTGTTGATTGAAAATTCATTGCAACATGGTGCGGGAACTATAGAAATATCTGCTCGAGATTATCAATCCTGGACCCTAATCGAAGTCAAGGATGAGGGAAGCGGAATTTCGCAAGACATTGAAAGCACCTTGATGACGCAAGGAACAACTACTGGTGGAACTGGCCTAGGTTTGGCTTGGGCGCGTAATCAAGTTGCATCTGACGGTGGTCGTCTTGAATTGCGAAGTTTAAGGCCTGCGGTTTTTGGAATTTTTCTGATGTCTGTTGGATCAACAGTTAAAGAACTTGTTTAGCTGTTTTGTTCAACACTTGACACATCATTTGGGAAAACCCAATTGTGGTATCCCCAAAATCTAAAGACTGTTCCTAGAATCAGTCCAATCACATTTGCACTGATGTTGTCTGCGAGCGCACTTTCAAATCCAAGTAAGTAGTGGCTAACCCACAAGCAAGAAAGTGAAATGATCATGCCTGCAGCATTGAAGACAAAAAACAGAGTGTATTGGCGTCGAAAGGACGAGCGAGACCGATCTTTAAAGGTCCAATTTCTATTTCCAAAGTAAGCAAATGTTGTTGCAACTGAAACGCTAATCACTTTGGCGGTCAAAGGTTTGTCATAGAGGGGCCCTTCACCACCAGCAAACCTCAAAACGTTAAAGATTGTTAAGTCGATTATGTATGCCACTAATCCGATGACACCAAACTTGCCCAGTTCCTTGCGCAGTTTGGTGACAAAATCTTTGATGAGCATGACCTTAGATTAGCCAACGTTTATAGGCATTAGCCCAATCGGTACCGAGGTTTCGCATTCGTGAGGTAAATTTGGCATTCAAATAGCGTTAAAGGGGAGTGCCCATATGAGTCAGCGCATCTTGGTTATCGAAGATGACCAATCTATTGCTGAGATCGTAGGCATTTTGTTGCGCGCTGAAGGATTTGAAGTTTCATATTGTGCGGATGGAAATCAAGCACTACAGGCATTTCAAGTTGTAAATCCTGATTTGGTTTTGCTTGACTTGATGCTTCCTGGCAGAGACGGGATTGAGATCTGTCGAGCAATCCGCGAAACCAGTGGAATTCCAATTGTGATGTTGACTGCAAGAAGCGATACCAGTGACGTTGTCACCGGCCTTGAAGCTGGTGCTGATGATTACGTAGTTAAGCCAATCAAGAATGAAGAATTGATTGCCAGAATTCGAGCACGGCTACGTAACATCGAAGCACCTGCGGTAAACGAGATCAATGTTGGTGACCTAGTCATAGATGTGGCAGGCCATGGAGTTAAGCGTGGCGACGTAAACATTCCGCTCACGGTTTTGGAATTCAAGCTTCTAGTCACGCTAGCAAAACGACCATGGCAGGTTTTTTCGCGTGAATCTTTGCTTGAAGAAGTTTGGGAATATCAGCACGCAGCAGACACCAGATTGGTTAATGTGCACGTGCAAAGACTTCGGGCAAAGATCGAAATTGATCCAGAGCATCCTGAAATTGTTGTCACTGTTCGAGGAGTTGGCTACAAGGCAGGGCAAACCTAAGCCGTGAGCACACCAGCTCGAGAAAAAACATCGATTAGAAGCTATTGGAGAAGAAACTTACAGCTTCGTTTGATTGCCTTGACCTTTTTCATCTCAGCAACGGTATTAAGTATTGTTGGCGTTCTTTTGGTAAATCAAGTTGCTGCCGGGTTACTTGAAGCAAAGCAACAGAGCGCCTTG
>JBIKSW010000101.1:0-3964 GCA_044348415.1 Candidatus Nanopelagicales bacterium | reverse complement strand
AAGTTGGAACACTCTCGCTGATGCGGCAACCGCAGAATCAGCAGTAGCATCCGTAGCAGCTTGAGAGTCACACTTTCCTGGTCCACCGCCACCACCAAATGCATTTGGAGCATCAGGAGAGTAGGTCATGTTTCCTAGATCCCAGTAACTTCCACCTTCACCGTCAAAAGCAAGGCGCTGCGGTACCGCAAACTCCACTGTCAACTTAGTGTTGTTGGCTAGTGCAATCTTTTGGGCCGTTCCATATGTCGCAGTTCCACCACTGAATGTGAAGTTGCTCCATGAGGTGCCGTTATCTGTGCTGTAGCGAAGTGGTAGAGGATGAGTTACAAAAACAAATCCCATTGTTCCAGCGAATTCATAGACATTTCCATCAGCGGTTGTTACTCGCTGCATCAAAACATCCTGACCAGAAATCTGGTTTGGAGCAGTGAAGGTAAATGGAGCTAAGCCAGTTACTGCATTGCCACTTATCTGGCCATTTCCTACCGTCCATTGGTAGTCACCAGTGCCGCCACTCTTCCCGGTTATGTCGACGTAAGCCGATGGTGCGTATGGCAAAGTGCCTACGCCCTTAAATTCCGACTTAACGACGTTGGATCCACAAACGCTAGTAATTGGTTGCAAGACAATTGACATTGTATTTGTAAGTGCATTTGCAATTCGTGCATCAGTTGCGGTTGAATCACCTGCTCCGTAGGCATTAATGTTCCCAGATAGATT
The DNA here is from genome assembly GCA_044348415.1 of Candidatus Nanopelagicales bacterium. GTDB lineage: Bacteria > Actinomycetota > Actinomycetes > S36-B12 > UBA5976 > UBA5976. The sequence continues at coordinate 3,241 of JBIKSW010000101.1, read as the reverse complement.
CGTTGCTGTGTTCTTGAAATTTGTGAATATGTTAAACGAAGCACCAGCCTGACAGTTTGCACCAGCACTAGGTGTTGGGCTATTTGAATCCGCTTGGTCCAGCAGGGCATCGCCATCGTCATTGACATCGAAGACATTTGGCAAGCCATCACCATCAGCGTCACCGCCATCAAACTTCTTATCCTCGGCAATCGCGTTTCTCAAATCGATGTCACCAATTGGGCCAGACGCAACAAAACCTCGAGCGCCACCAAGAAGAGCAACGGCAGCACCGCCCGTCTTGCCATACGTTCCAACGCCAGCTGGTTTGTAATTAGTAGCCGCAACAACATTCTTCTTCACGACAGTGAGCTTTTTCTTGACTTTGCCGTAGCCCTGAAGTCCTGAAGCACTTGCACTGGAAACAACAATTGTTCCAACTTTGTACTTACCTTTGCTCGAAGCCTTGGTTCCAAATTGGGTGTAGACCTTGGTCTTTGACTTCCAACCAAGTACGACTGGACCGTAGTAATCACCACCGCTTGTGGTTACAAGTTGCAAAGTTGCGCCAGAAAGGTTTGAGGTTTTCTGAGACGAGGTAATGGAAAGGCCTTGCTTGGCTGCTGTGATCGATTGTGACCCCAGTACACGGCCAGTATCTGCAAGTAGCAAAACGGTTTTGCCATTCGCGCCAGAAATTGTTCCGGTTACTTTGAAGTTATAAGTCTTGGGTGCCTTAGCGGCTTGGGCGGGCAGAGCGCTTGCCCCAAGCACTAAGAATGCGGACATTGCTGCCGCAAGTAATCTCCGAGAATTCATTTCTACTCCCCTATTGATAATCGAAGTTGGGGCTAGACTATTGGCAGCAAAACCCTCAATGCAGGGAAAACCCGTAAAGTCTTGGTAAACATTTCAGGAAAAAAGCCTAATTCAATGGGATTCCCAAAAACCTGAGGTTAACTCAGTAGCCCAGATACGAAATCAACAGCATCGAAAGGTGCCAAATCGTCTGGGCCTTCACCTAGCCCGACTAACTTAACGGGCACACCCAAAGTATCTTGAATTGCCACGATGATGCCACCCTTTGCAGTGCCATCAAGTTTGCTCAAGACAACGCCAGTTACTGGAACAACTTCACTAAACACTTTCGCCTGGGTTAATCCGTTTTGACCTGTTGTGGCATCGATTACCAATAGAACTTCATCTACTTCGCCAAGTTTTCCAGCGACGCGGTAGACCTTTCCTAGTTCATCCATCAATCCTTGTTTAGTGTGAAGCCGACCGGCAGTATCGATTAATACAACATCGACTTCTTGTTCAAGGCCGGCCGTTACTGCTTCAAATGCAACAGAGGCTGGGTCACTACCTTCGGCTCCTCTAACAACAGGAACACCAACTCGATCGCCCCAAGTAGTTAATTGCTCAGCCGCGGCGGCGCGGAAAGTATCAGCTGCACCGAGTAGCACATCCTTATCTTGCGCGGACAGCATCCGAGCAAGCTTTCCCGTAGTTGTGGTCTTGCCTGTGCCATTAACTCCAACAGTCAATACAACCGCTGGGCGATTAGGGTGGCGATCAGTTCGCAAGGTTCGATCAAAACCGCCATCAACTAATTTGATAAGTTCTGATTTTGCAATTTCATGTAGTTCACTAGCTGAGCTGGCGCCAGATTTCTTTACTGCAGTCTTTAGGGTGTCCACAATTCCAGAAGCTGCACTGACACCAAGGTCCGCCATGATTAAAGTGTCTTCCAAATCTTCCCAAGCATCATCGCTAATTGTTGAACCAGAAAAAGTCTGTCGAAAAACTTGACCGAGGCTTCCCTGAGATCTTCCAAGGCGTTCGCGTAACTTTAACTTTCGCCCTTCCATGGACTCTGGAACATCCGCAGGCACTTGCTTTGATTCGACGGTTCCTGGAATTTCACTCTCAGCAATTTCGCTTAAAGCAATGTCGCTTACGGCAAGTGCTTCAGGCTTTACGGCTGGTTGCGATGGACCTTGAGTCGCTGTACCTGTTGCCTTAGGTGGCGATACCTGTGTTAGAAAGCTTTGTTCGGTTTTCCCAGATTTTCTTAAGGAGGCAAATACTGCAATTGCAATTAGTACGGCAACTATGGCCGCAATTGAAATGACCAATGTGGAATCTAGGTTCACCGATTAGTCCTTTGAGTTAGGAATTGTTTGCCATTTGAGCATCGGCACGCTGCTCCGGGTTGTCATGGTCATCGTGAGTGATGCGCTGACTAATAACCTGAGTTACACCATCGCCACGCATAGATACGCCGTAAAGCGCATCTGCAATTTCCATAGTGCGCTTCTGGTGAGTAATGATCAAGAGCTGTGAATTTGCGCGCAGTTCTGCCAGGATCTCGAGCAAGCGACCAAGGTTTACATCATCGAGTGCTGCTTCAACTTCGTCCAGGATGTAGAACGGGCTTGGACGGGATTTGAATAGCGCAATCAAGAACGCAACCGCAGTTAAAGACTGCTCACCACCTGAAAGCAATGACAGGCGCTTGTAAGTCTTGCCCGGCGGACGTGCTTCGATTTCAACGCCAGAGTTAAGCAAATCATTTGGCTCAGTAAGGATCATGCGAGCCTCACCACCTGGGAATAGGCGGGAGAACACTGCCATGAATTCACGCGCAGTATCTTCATAGGCCTGCGAGAACACTTCCTGAACGCGAGCATCAACGTCGCGAATAACACTCATTAAGTCATTACGTGACTTACGAAGATCTTCAAGTTGTTCACCAAGGAATTTGTGGCGTTCTTCAAGGGCCGAGAACTCTTCGAGGGCAAGTGGATTAACTTTGCCAAGCAGTGCAAGTGAACGTTCGGCTGCAGCCAAGCGAGATTCCTGCTGAGTTCGCACGTATGGATACGGCTCTGGTTCTGGATCATCAGGATTAACTTCATCGCCTGGTGCTGGTGGTGAAGGTGGAACTAAAACGTCTGGACCATATTCAGCCAGTAACTCTTCAGGTCCAACACCAAAGTCTTCGACCGACTTATTTTCCATAGCCTCGATGCGAAGTCTTTGCTCGGCTCTGGCAACTTCATCGCGATGTACCGAGTCGGTAAGTACTTCTAGTTCTGCAGTTAGCTCGCGGATGCGCTCACGAATCTTTCGAACTTCAGCTTCTTCAGTCTGACGGGTAGCAACGGCTTGCTCGCGTTCAAACTGTGCCAACGCGACAGACTGAGTTAATAGTTCGAGCGCAGTTTCCGATGCAACCACAACAGCCTTAGCAACTTGT
>JBIKSW010000099.1:0-3982 GCA_044348415.1 Candidatus Nanopelagicales bacterium | reverse complement strand
CACTCATGGCTGAATTTGAGCGTCACGAATACGACGTTGTAATCATCGGTGCTGGTGGCGCGGGTCTGCGCGCTGCTATCGAAGCACGTGCAAGTGGTCTGCGTACCGCAATTATTTGTAAGTCGTTGTTTGGTAAAGCACATACCGTTATGGCTGAAGGTGGAATCGCCGCCAGCATGGGTAACGTCAACAGCAAAGACAACTGGATGGTTCACTTTCGCGACACAATGCGTGGCGGTAAGTTCCAGAACAACTGGCGCATGGCTGAACTTCATGCCAAGGAATCTCCAGATCGCGTTTGGGAACTTGAAACTTATGGTGCGCTTTTCGATCGCACCCCAGAAGGCAAAATCAGCCAACGTAACTTCGGTGGCCACGAATACCCACGCCTAGCTCACGTTGGTGACCGCACTGGCTTGGAATTAATTCGTACCATGCAGCAAAAAATTGTTTCATTGCAACAGGAAGACTTTGCTGAAACTGGCGATTACGAATCAAAGATCAAGGTTTTTGCAGAACTAACAATCACTGAAATTCTTAAGACTGATGGCAAGGTTTCTGGCGTACTTGGTTACTGGCGCGAATCCGGTGAGTTTGTTGTTTTCGAAGCTCCAGCCGTTGTGCTTGCAACCGGCGGTATCGGCAAATCATTCAAGGTGACTTCCAACTCATGGGAAGGTACTGGCGATGGTCACGCCCTAGCTCTTAAGGCTGGCGGCAACCTAATGCACATGGAATTCATTCAGTTCCACCCAACTGGCATGGTCTGGCCACTTAGCGTTAAGGGCATCCTGGTTACCGAATCCGTTCGTGGTGACGGTGGCGTACTTCGTAACTCTGATGGCCGACGCTTTATGTTCGACTACATTCCACCAGTGTTCGTAAAGCAATACGCAGATACTGAAGAGGAAGCCGATCGCTGGTACACCGATCCGGACAACAACCGTCGTCCGCCAGAGCTTCTGCCACGTGACGAAGTTGCTCGCGCAATTAACTCCGAAGTTAAGGCTGGTCGTGGTTCCCCGCACGGTGGCGTATTCCTAGATGTTTCAACTCGTCTAGCGCCAGAAGTAATCAAGGCCCGCCTACCGTCCATGTGGCATCAGTTCAAGGAACTTGCTGACGTGGACATCACCAAGCAAGCCATGGAAGTTGGACCTACTTGTCACTACGTAATGGGTGGCGTTCAGGTAGATCCTGACAGCGGCGCTGCAACTGGCGTACCTGGTCTATTTGCTGCTGGTGAAGTTGCTGGCGGTATGCATGGTTCAAACCGTCTAGGTGGAAACTCACTTTCTGACCTTTTGGTATTTGGCCGACGCGCAGGTGTTGGTGCTAGCGAGTATGTGAATGCTCTTGGTGCCAAGCCAAAACTTGAGCAGGCTGAAATCGATCGCGCATTAGCTGCTGCGCTAGCTCCATTCAAGGGAGACAGCAAGGAAAATGCCTATGCAGTTCATTACGAACTTCAGCAGATGATGAATGACTTAGTTGGCATCATCCGCGTAGGCGCCGAAATGCGTGAAGCTATCGAAAAACTTGAAGTTATGAAGGAGCGCGCAAAGCACGTAAGCGTTTCGGGTGACACCAAGTTCAACCCAGGCTGGCACATTGCACTTGACCTTATGAACATGCTGCTTGTAAGCGAAGCAGTTGCTAAGTCGGCCATGGAACGTGAAGAATCTCGCGGTGGTCACACTCGCGATGACTTCCCAACCATGGATCCAAACTGGCGTGCAATCCACGTCATCACTTCATGGGATGGCTCAAAGGTAAGTACTGAACGCCAGTCACTTCCACCAATGCCAAAAGAATTGGCTGAATTGTTCGATGTCGAAGAATTGAAGAAGTACCTGCTGCCTAATGAACTTGCGCAGCTTGGAATGGGAGGCAACTAATGGGTTACTTAGCATCGATGCGAATCTGGCGCGGTAACAGCGAAGCTGGTCAGCTTGAAGAACACAAGGTTGAAGTTGGCGAAGGCGAAGTTGTCCTTGACGTAATCCATCGTCTTCAGGCAACTGAAGCACCTGATCTTGCAGTTCGTTGGAACTGCAAGGCCGGTAAGTGCGGATCTTGCAGCGCTGAAATTAACGGCAAGCCAAGCCTTATGTGCATGACTCGTATGAACACATTTGCTGAAGATGAAGAAATCACGGTGACTCCACTTCGTGCTTTCCCAGTCATCAAGGACCTGGTTGCAGACGTTTCGTTTAACTACAAGAAGGCTCGTGAGATTCCAGCATTTAAGGGACCTGACAATTTAAAGCCAGGCGAGTACCGCATGGAACAGATCGATGTGCAGCGTAGCCAAGAGTTCCGCAAGTGCATTGAGTGCTTCTTATGTCAGGACACTTGCCACGTTATCCGTGACCACGAAGAAAACAAGGAAGCATTTGCCGGTCCTCGTTTCTTCATTCGTCTTGCTGAGCTAGACATGCACCCATTGGATACGCGCGATCGTAAGCGGGAAGCTCAAGAAGAGCACGGTCTTGGAATGTGTAACATCACCAAGTGCTGTACCGCGGTTTGCCCAGAGCACATCAAGATCACTGACAATGCGATCATTCCTATGAAGGAACGCGTAGTTGATGAGAAATACGATCCACTGGTATGGCTAGGACGCACAATCGGACGCCGTAAAGCGGACTAACCTCTACTTATGGGGATTACACAGTCAGGGCTGCCAATTGACCCGGTTTATGGACCGGAATCACGCGACGGCTGGGACCCAGCAGTTGAGTTGGGCACACCAGGAGAATTTCCGTACACCCGTGGTGTTTATTCGAGCATGTACACCGGTCGGCCTTGGACCATGCGTCAGTACGCCGGGTTCGGAACTGCTGCTGAATCCAATGAGCGGTACCACCAACTTCTAGCAGCTGGAACTACTGGACTCAGTGTTGCCTTCGATCTACCAACTCAAATGGGTTACGACTCAGATCACCAATTAGCTCAAGGCGAAGTCGGAAAAGTTGGCGTAGCTATCGACACCGTCGAAGACATGAAGATTTTGTTTGATCGAATTCCATTGGATCAAGTCTCAACTTCGATGACGATTAATTCACCGGCATCAACATTGTTACTGATGTATCAATTGGTTGCTGAAGGTGAAGGCATTCCAGGCTCTGCGCTTAACGGCACAATTCAGAATGACGTTCTGAAGGAATACATTTCTCGCGGCACTTACATTTATCCACCGGCGGCTTCCTTGCGCCTGACGACAGACATCTTTGATTACTGCGCGAAAGAAATCCCACGCTGGAACACCATTTCCATTTCTGGATATCACATGGGAGAAGCTGGAGCTACGCCTGCGCAAGAAATCGCATTCACACTTTCTAATGGCATTGAATATGTACGCGCGGCAATTAGTGCCGGAATGAACGTAGATGACTTTGCACCGCGTCTGGCATTCTTCTTTGTTTCTCGCACCACAATCTTGGAAGAGATTGCCAAGTTCCGTGCTGCCCGACGCATTTGGGCGCGCATCATGAAAGATGAATTCAAAGCAACGAATCCAAAGAGCCAGATGCTTCGATTCCACACTCAGACTGCAGGCGTGCAATTAACCGCGCAACAGCCAGAAGTGAATTTAGTTCGAGTAGCAATCCAAGGATTAGCTGCCGTATTGGGTGGCACGCAGTCACTTCACACCAACTCATTTGATGAAGCGATTGCGCTACCTACCGAAAAGGCAGCAAGACTCGCACTACGCACTCAGCAAGTTCTTGCGTACGAAACTGATGTAACTGCAACTGTCGATCCGTTCGCGGGATCTTATGTAATCGAAGCTATGACTGATGAACTTGAAGCTGAAATCTTGCGCTTGATGGGCAAAGTTGAAGAGTTTGGCGGCGCTGCAAAGGCAATTGAAGTTGGTTTTCAAAAGAATGAAATCGAAACCAGCGCTTATGACTACGCTCTGCAGATTGATAAAGGCGAGCGAACCGTTGTTGGCGTGAATAAGTTTGCAATAGAT
>JBIKSW010000098.1:0-4025 GCA_044348415.1 Candidatus Nanopelagicales bacterium | reverse complement strand
AGGCGTCGAACTAGAAACCAAAGGTTTGATTACGCCAAAATCCGTAGCAGCTCTCCAGTACTCAGGACCAAGTGAGTCAGGCGAAGTTAAGACAACTTCAGTTTCAAATGATGCTTATGCAAACGTGGGACGAAACGAACCTTGTCCATGTGGATCAGGTACCAAGTACAAGAAGTGCCACGGCGCCGCTAGCTAAGTTATTCCGGCAGTACTCACTTTGCCAGAACTATTCCGGCAGTGCCCACATCAAACTTGTTGCTCGCCATCTGCCATCTAAACCTTCAAGTCGAAGCGCCAAAGCAAAAGATCGATTAGGTGTTCCAAACACGGAGCTAACTTCCGCAACACCGTCATCTGTTTCATGAACATGAATACTTCGAACGCCCAAACGTGGCATCTTGTTTCGCGCAATTTGGCTTTGTAGCTGACTCATAACTTCCGGTGTAATCCACCTATTGAGTTGAGCTGCTGGCCGCGAACCATTTACAACTTCAACCAAGGCGTGCACTAATCGCATTGACCATTGCCGGGCAGAAGGTAGATCAACCCTGGCCGTTGCTTGCGGATCGAAACTGTCTGGTCGGTTTTCAGCCATCCGTGGTGGAACATACTTGATGGCATTTGCACCTTCAGTTGGCCATTCAAATGGCAAAGTTTCTTGCAAGCCATGCTTAGTTCGAACTGGCAAGTTGATGATGTTGCCGGGCTTGTATTGCCGGGCACCGGGCGCTGGCAGCGCATAAATAATTGCATTCATTGTTTCCCCCCGAAACGTTTAGCAATCGCAGCACTTGCAAACCTTGCATGTGCTTGCAAGTGCTGCTTGGTGTTTTTATTCCCCCAAAAACTCCAGTACAAACTTTTTAATTTGTCTTTTATTGCCTGTCAATACCTGCAAATGAATTCAGTTGAATCTGTGGATATCTCAATTTGGTTATCCACAGCCCGCCAGATACACCATCGGCAACCCTGGCCTTGAGGTGAAATATTTCCTATGGAATCTGCGGAATTCGAATCCTCTCTATTTGCTGAACTTAATCGAGTCCTGCTCCAAGCAGCCGAGGAAGTTGAGTCCGAGGAACGCCTGGACCTGGCTTACGAAGTTCTGGAAACCGTTCGTTATGAGCAAGCGCAAGTTTCCTGGCTAGATCGACTTCGAAATACTTCCAGCCCAGTTGAGTTGCGAATGGCTCACGCGCAACTTCCATTAGTCGCGGGAAGGGTCAGGCACTTAGCTGAACAATTCATGATTCTGGAAAACTCCACAACTCAGTTCTTAGTGAACTACGAGTTTGTATTTGCTGCGTCTGGTCTCAACGAGCTTTCCCAAAAATCTAAATCACCAGATGTCATTAACTGGTTAGACAATGTTTGGTTTCATGATCTGGCAGATCAACATCTATCCAGCACTTGGTATCTAGTGGGTGATCAAGTGATTGAGGGTATATGTCGAAGAACTGGATTTGATTCATTAGACATAGAAACAAACTCAAAAGTTTTCACAATACCTAAACGCTCAATTGTTGTGGGTCAAACATTATTCCCCGGTGGAACCTGTTAACGAGGATTTTGTGCGACAAACTCTGCGGTCGATGAATACAGTTTCGCAATGTAACTTTCCAAGGCTTTATCTTCCACGCGCCACTGACCACGCGCACCGATTTTGATCGCAGGTAATTCGCCGGTGCGGACGAGTGTGTAGACCTGGGCCGGAGCAATGTTCAAAAGTTCAGCAACATCGCTTAGCGTTAAAAATCTTGCAACCATTCCTACATCATGACTGGATCTAGAAATAGTTGAAGAAAGTTTTCCACAACTATGAAGAGTAAATGTGAATGCAACGACACTTTGTGTGACGATAAGAAAAAGTTTGGGGGAACTTAATGGCAATTCCAATTCGTGTTGGCCAAGTTGGGCCGAGCAAATCGATTTCAAAAGTAAACCGTAAATCGCAGGATCCAAGATTGTGGCTAGGCATTGCGTTCATTGTTGCGGCCATGATCATTGGACAGTTAGTTATTAGCAGTGCATCTGCTCGAGTTTCTGCGGTGACATTAAATGCAAACATTGCGCAAGGTTCCCTAATCAGAGAAAGTGATGTGGCAGCAGTTCAAGTTTCAGTGCCCAGTGCTGAAAACTTAATCTCGGTGCCAAGTGAAGTTGTAGGGAAAGTTGCCACAACCGATTTGTTTGCTGGAGATCTGATTAGCGTGCATTCGATCTCAAATGGATTTGCATCTGATGCTCGCAATGTCAGCGTTCCAATTAGGGCCGGTCACTTACCTCAAGTGAGTCCTGGCGAGAAAGTTGATATCTGGATGACTCCAAGCCTTGATGGTGTGGCGCTACCTGGTCCAGCAAGTTTGATAATTCCAAACGCAGTTATTGCAGCAGCTCCGGAGTTCATTGATGCCGGCATGGATACATCAGTCACGGTTTTGATTTCAGAAGATCAAGTACAAGTTCTGGTTCAAGCTATGCGTGATGGAGTAATTGACCTCGTTGCAATCCCAGTCACTGGGAATGATTCATGAAGAACTTGATAGCAGCACTTGGATTGGTGGACTGGGAAGCTCAGTTTGTGAGTGGATTAGGTCATCCAATGTTTGGACTGCAAGTACAGCGTCGCTGTGTTGACGGTGTCGACATTCGGGCGGCAATTCAAGTTTCCGATTGTCAGGCAGTTCTAGTGTCTGATTCAACACCTCGAATCAATCAAGACTTGATTGCTGAACTTGCCGACAAAGATATCGAGTTGATAGCAATTACAGCTGACGTTGATCGTTGGCATGATCTTGGTGCAAGTCATTGCATTGAACTTGATGCAAACAATCCGCTCTCAGCAATTAAACAAGTCTCCGAACTGTTACGCGGTGAGTCCCAAGTAGTTGAGCCAGAAGTGGATCCCAAAGGGCTACTCATTGCAGTTGCCGGATTTGGTGGTGCTTGTGGCCGGACGACTGCTGTGAAGGAACTTGGTTGGCAACTTTCGAAATCGGGTGCCAAGACTTGCATGATTGATGCGGACACTTACGGACCTTCACTTGATCAAGAACTTGGATTTGAACCTTCGCAAAATGGACTCCTTGAACTATGTCGATCAATTGAGCGAAAGAACTCATCAATCCAAACTCACTTCGACTTACTGCCAGCCGTAACAGAAAATCTTTCTTTGGTTGCAGGGCTACCCAGGGTTTCTCGCTGGACAGATTTGCGAGTGAGCACCCTTCGAGAGTTGTGGCGAAAATCAAAAGAAGCATTTGATGTGGTAGTCACTGATGTCGGCGCAGTTTTGGAGTTGGACCACAGCATCGTGCATGAGACTTCATTGCCTCGTCGCCATGCTGCATCATTGACCGCACTTGAGTCGGCACAAGTTACTTTGATTTGCGCCCGAGCAGACAGTGTTGGGATTGCCAGATTGGTACGTGGTTACCTAGAGTTCCACGAATTGTTTGCAAACTCGGAAGTTCACGTTTTGTTGTGGGGAGTAGTAAACGAGTCGCAAAGCAAAGATGTCAGAGCTGCAGTCAGTCGTCACACCGGAATCGAATCAATATTCGAAACTGCACACGATTTTCAAGTTATGCGAGATGCATTGCAGCAAAACACTTTCGTGAGCAAACTGGATTCCAAGAACGCCATCACAAAAGAGTTCGAAACTATTGCAAGTTTGATTTATCGAAATCTGGAATTACAAAACAAAACTCCGCTTCGGTCGAAACCAAAGCGGAGTTTGTTAAAACGAGCTGCGTAGTAATTCCTACTTCAGCAAGTCCTGAACTCTTGAGATGCCTTCAATTAAGTCGTCATCACCCAATGCGTAGGAAAGTCGAATGTAACCAGGTGTGCCGAAAGCTTCACCTGGTACTACTGCAACTTCTACTTCATCCAGAATCAATGCCGAAAGTTCAGCAGAGGTAGTTGGAACCTTGCCGCGAATCTCACGACCCAAAATGTTTTTCACCGATGGATAAACGTAGAACGCACCTTCGGGCTCTGGGCAATTAACGCCTTCGATTTCA
>JBIKSW010000097.1:0-4039 GCA_044348415.1 Candidatus Nanopelagicales bacterium | reverse complement strand
GATGCAACTCTAAGAGCTCATGACTTGCCAGATAACGAGTTGCCAGCGCTTAAATTGCCTGTGACTGGTCCGCCAGCGCCAAGAAACTGGGAAGCCAGAAATCCACAAGCTTGGCGACGACTTGAGTATGCTCGCGCTGAGCTTTCTGCAATGGCGGAGAAGCTTGGTCTGCCTGTTGAGAACTTGATGACTCCAGACACGATTCGCAGAGTTTTATGGGCACCACCCGAGAGTGCTGATGAGCTTCGTCAGGTTTTGAGCGATCACAATGCTCGCCCATGGCAAATAGAAATTGTTTCACCGGTTCTTGAAACCGCGATTTGGAATCTTGCAACGAATGAAACTAGCGAACGGTAATTTTTAAACCTTGTTCAATAGTTTCGGCAATTCCCTTGGAATCTAGATGCAATTTATTCAAGATTGATTTACGTGTGGCGTGATCTAAGAACTTCTTTGGAATACCAAGAGAAGTAACGCGCGTGGCTGCTTTTGCGGCGCGAAGGGCGCTGCCGATTGCTTCGCCTATTCCACCATCAACTAAGCCGTCTTCAATCGTGACTACAAACTCACGATTGGCTAAGTAGTCAATTAATCCACTTGCGACTGGAAGAACTTGCACTGGATCGACTACTTCAACTGAGTAGCCGTGATCCTGCAAAGTTTGGGCAGCCTCAAGTGCCTGAGTTGCCATGCCGCCGATTGAAACGATCGTGACATCAGGATTGGAAGCTTGAATCAAAACATCAGCAAACCCAAGTGCCTGCTGTGCTGGAATGTCGGCTGGAATAGCACCCTTGGAGAATCTAATGACTGTTGGATGATCTGACTTATCTACACAACTGCGCAGCGCAGAAACCAAACGGGCGCCATCACGTGGTGCAAACAGATCTAAGCCTGGAACAACTCGTAGCAAGGCCATGTCCCACATACCGTTATGGCTTGCACCATCATCACCAGTTATGCCGGAGCGATCAAGGGCGAAGGTTACGCCAGCACCGTGAAGTGCCGCGTCCATGATTACTTGATCAATAGCTCGGTTTAAAAACGTTGCATAAACCGCAATTACCGGATGAAGTCCGGCGTGAGCCATACCAACTGCGCTGGTTACGGCATGCTGTTCTGCAATTCCAACATCAAAAGTACGATCTGGGAACTTGTCAGCAAAGGCATCTAATCCAGTTGGTCCGAGCATCGCTGCAGTAATTGCAACAACGTCTTGTCGTTCGCCACCGATTGCCACTAGTTCTTGCGAGAAAACAGAAGTCCAAGATTTCGCAGCTTGCGTCAATGGCTTACCGGTATCTGAATCAACAACACCTACAGCATGGAAACGATCCGCTTCATCAGTTTCAGCTGGCTGGTAGCCACGACCCTTTTCCGTTATGACGTGAACAATTACTGGGCCACCAAAGTCGCGGGCCCGCTGGAAAGCAAATTCCATGTCAGCAATTTTGTGGCCATCAATTGGTCCGATGTACTTCAAGCCAAGATCTTCGAACAGTCCCTGCGGAGCAACAAAATCCTTGATGCCTTTTTTCATGCCGTGCAGTGCGTTGTAAACCGGAGCGCCGACTACCGGAGTACGCTCCAGAACCGACTTACCCCAGTCCAAAAATCCTTCGTAGCCTTTTGTCGTGCGCAAGGTCGCTAAGTGACGAGCCATGCCACCGATTGTTGGCGAATACGAACGTTCATTGTCATTGACAACAATCACGATTGATCTATCCGAACCATCGGCAATGTTGTTGAGAGCTTCCCAAGTCATGCCGCCAGTAAGAGCGCCATCGCCTACTACGGCTACGACGTGACGATCTGATTCACCATGAATCTCGAAAGCTTTGGCAATTCCATCTGCATAAGAAAGCGCAGTTGAAGCATGGCTATTCTCAATTACATCGTGAATGCTCTCAGCCCGACTTGGATAGCCCGATAGGCCGCCTTCTTGGCGCAAAGTGTCAAAGTCATTTGCGCGACCGGTGACCATCTTGTGAACGTAAGACTGATGTCCGGTATCCCAAAGAATTGGATCTTTAGGAGAATCGAAAACTCGATGTAAAGCCAGAGTTAGTTCAACCACGCCAAGATTTGGGCCAAGATGTCCACCAGTTTTGGTCACGTAGTCGACCAACGCAACGCGAATCTCAGCTGCTAAATCATCAAGGTTTTCGGCCGAAAGTTTGCGCAAGTCGCTAGGGGAATTTATGCCAGGCAGAAAAGCCACAGTCTTGCCCCTAATCAACTAGTAAGTCCCACAAGTCTAATGATGTCTTGTGATTTACGCCCGATGCCGTAGCCCAGAAACCTAATGGATTCTAGGATTTACGCGAATTCAAGGCCTCGATTACCGCATTTGCAGAACTAAGTTCTAGCGCAAGGCGTGCACCTTCATGCTCCAAGGTAGTGAGCAGTTCACTCAACGCCTCAGGCTTTAACTGCGCAGTTGTACGAGCCGAGCGATAAGCATCTCTAATGGCTTCAACTTGATGCTCTAACTGAAATGTTGCGACATACCCAAGTGCTTCTGGGTGGGTGCGGAAGATCTCATAAGTTCGAAACTCCGAAGGACATCTATCCAGTAGCCAAGCACTAGCCTTTTCTTCCCAGCCAGGTACTCCAGCTGGAATCAAATCAGATGGCCAACTGCTCATGCTTTAGCAAGCGAACGCAGAACGTATTGCAAGATGCCACCATGACGGAAGTAATCAGCTTCACCTGGAGTATCAATACGCACAACAGCTTGGAAAGTTTTTACTGAACCATCGGCAGATGTTGCAGTTACCGTGACGGTGCTTGGGGTCTTGCCAGCATTTAACTCAACAATTCCAGACACATCGAAAGTTTCAGTTCCAACTAGTCCTAACGAATCTGCAGTCTGATCTGCTGGGTACTGCAACGGCAGCACACCCATGCCAATTAAGTTCGAGCGATGAATTCGTTCGTAGGACTCAGCAATCACAACGCGAACACCGAGGAGCGCAGTTCCTTTTGCAGCCCAATCTCGTGATGACCCTGAACCGTATTCTTTGCCTGCAAGGATGATCAACGGGATGTTCTTATCAGCCGCTGCTACGGATGCGTCATAAATCGAAGTTTGTGGCGCACCTTCAACTGTGAAGTCTCTGGTGAAGCCACCTTCAACATCTTCAAGCAACTGATTGCGTAGGCGGATGTTTGCAAAGGTGCCGCGAATCATCACTTCATGATTACCTCGACGAGATCCATAGGAATTGAAGTCCGCCTTAGCGACCCCATTTTCCTTTAAGTATTTTCCAGCTGGGCTGTCTTCGCGGATTGACCCTGCAGGAGAGATGTGATCAGTGGTAACCGAGTCACCAAGTTTTGCAAGTACTCGAGCGCCTGTTACATCTGTAACTGGAACTGGTTCAACCGGCATGTTTTCAAAATATGGTGGACGGCGAACATAAGTGCTCTTTTCATCCCAATCGAACGTTGCGCCAGTTGGTGTATCAAGATTTTGCCAACGTGAATCTCCAGCGAATACATCTTTGTAGCGCGAAGTAAACATGTCTGCGTCAATGGATGAGTCGATGACGGCAGCAACTTCTTGCGCACTTGGCCAAATGTCCTTCAGGTAAACCGGATTGCCATTTGTATCGTTGCCAAGAGAATCATTCTGCAAATCAATCGCCATAGTGCCAGCAATTGCATACGCAACGACTAGCGGTGGTGATGCTAAATAGTTCATCTTTACATCTGGGTTGATGCGTCCTTCAAAGTTGCGATTACCGGATAGCACAGCTACTGCAGCTAAATCATTTTCTTGAATTGCTGAGCTGATCTCTGGCGCCACTGGTCCAGAGTTGCCAATACATGTGGTGCAGCCGTAGCCAACCAAGTTAAAGCCAAGTGCATCTAGATACTTAGTAAGACCTGACTTGTTGTAGTAATCGGTCACAACTTGAGATCCAGGTGCCAAAGTGGTTTTAACCCAAGGCTTACGGGTTAATCCTTTTTCAACTGCTTTTTTGGCCAACAAACCAGCGGCCATCATGACTGACGGGTTTGATGTGTTGGTGCA